>RFXE01000177.1 GCA_009921785.1 Alphaproteobacteria bacterium | reverse complement strand
ATGGCTTCCGAACCGAAGGCCACACCTTCAATGATGGCGCGGAAAATATGCGCGCGACCATGTTTGAGGCTGAGGCCCGTAATCGCACCACGTGAGAGCGCATCTGTATGCGGGGTGCGATTGCCTTGGAAATGTTCTTGAACGATCAAGCCATCAGCACCGGGTGGCAGCGCCGCCGCCTCAGCATTGAGCGTTTCATAGCTCGCCGCATCGCCCAAAAGATTTTTATACCAATTGATCACCGAGCCCGTTGATGTCTGTCCGCCTTCGACAACATGTAAGCCTGGAATCAACGCATCTTCATAAGTGCCCCAAATGCCTTTGCCATGAAATGGTTTGGGTGAAAGTCCGAGATGAAGATGTGAAGAGCCGGTGATGAAGGCAAGCGCACCTGGCTTCACAACACCGAGACCAATCATCGCGATAAACGCATCGGGCCCACCCTGCGCAACAGGCGTTCCCGCCATAAGCCCACAATGCTCTGCGGCTTTCGCCGTTAACGGACCGATGACTTCGCCAAGCTTTGTGATTTCGTGTGGCCATTTTTTTGCGAGTTCAGGTATGCCCAGTTTCTCAACGAGCGAAACAGGAAAACCGCCCGCACTGGCGCGGTAATGCCAACGCGGTGCGATATTGCCGATGGACGCGACCATGCGACCCGTCAGATGGAAATTGATATAGTCCTGATACTCACAAATCGTTGTGGCATTTTTGAAAATCTCCGGCTCATTGCGCGCGATCCAGAGTGCCTTCGGCACCATCCATTCGGCCGAAACAGGACCCTGTCCGTTTGAATTCACAACAAGCGCCGCATCCCCCGTTTTCAAAACAAGGTCTGTCTCTTGTGACGAGCGCACATCCATCCAGATCAAGGCGGGGCGAAGCGCATGGCCCTTATCGTCAAGCGCCACGACGGAACAACAGGTCGTATCAACAGACAGACCCACGACATCCTCTTTGCGAACGCCTGCTTCCGCGAGCGCTTTGCGAACGCTTTGACCCAAACCATTCCACCAATCTTGCGGATTCTGTTCGGCCCAAGCCGGATGCGGAAAATCAGTTTTGTAAGGCGTTGCGGCAAAGGCAAGCGGGCGACCCGAAAGATCGAAAACGCCAGCGCGGATTGATTCAGTTCCGCCATCAACTCCGATCACATAAGCCATATGCAAGCCTTCCCTTCCCGCTAAACGCCAAGGGCCAAAACTTGATCGAGAATAGTGATGGCGTCAATCGTTGAAGAGAGTTGGGCGCGTGGCCGACGGGTGTTATGCTTTTGACCCGCTATCCTTGAGTGCCGCGCCGCCTGCTTGTGCAGTCGGATTTTCGACAACAATGGAATGATGGGCGAGGCTCTCGGCGAAGCGGCTCAATAAAGTTGATTTCTGCCGCAGCGACAACGTCTCGATCATTGAGCCCAAGACCTTCATTTTCTCTTCAGGGTCGAGAGCAGTGATATCGGAAATACGCAGGACATTTGAGTCTACCGAAGGATTCAGTTCAGCGGGAGCCTGTGTCGATGCCGCAGGGACCACAACCAACGAAGGAGCGGCTACGGGCGCCGCGGCCGACGCCATCTGAGCCGCCTTAGCCTTCTCTTCTTCAACTTGCTCCGCAATCTGAGCCACCTGCTCATCCGACATACCAAAATCGGCCTGCATTTTTTTCAAATGGGCCTTTTCTTCTTCCGTAACAACGCCGTCTTTCAACACTTCACGAACTTGCTGCTCGTAAAGCGATTCACGTCTTTGCACCTGCGTCGTATAGGCGGTCGCGACCACACCGGTCAGGATGGCGGCGAGCGCGATGGCCAGCACTTGCGTGATCACGACGAGATAAATGCCAAGATAGGTTTCGGGATCCACATTGCCCCATCCCGAAATAATCGTGATCATGAACCAGTGCATCGCCGCCGGAATCGAGGAAAACACCGCGTGATCATCATGGCCTTCAACGATGTAGATCAGGGATGAGAAGAGAAGGCAGCTAATGAGCAAAAGAAACATTGCTGATGAGAAGGAGTCTTTTTCGGCTTTTACCGCTGCAAACATATCCTCCATCGCGGTATTGTAGCGCGACAATTTGAAGATACGGAGAAGGCGGAACATGCGCAGCATGCGCAAATCCGCGCCTGGCAAAATCAATTGAAGATAGAAAGGCACCGTGCTGGCGAAGTCGACGATACCAAAAGGACTCAATACATAATCCTTACGGCCGCGCCACGCATTCCCTTTCACACCAAATTCATATTTCGCAGCGCCTGACCAGACGCGCAAAACATATTCAATCGAAAAGACGACAACACTAAAACTGTCAAAGAGATAAAACCAGGACTCATATTCGACATGCAATTCATGGAGAGACTCGAGAATGATCGACAACACATTCAGGAGCACCAGAACGGCAATGAAAATTTCAACCGCCTTACTCAGCGGATTATGAACTTCGCCTTCTAAAGTCTCAAATACAGTTCGCTGAAGCCGGGAATAAAACCCAACAGATACCGGCGCAGACCCCACAACACTCGATTGACTCATAACTCTTAACCCGCGCCTTACGTCGGTGAAATTTCACGAACTTGTCTGTCGGTTAATCCGAACTGAGCCTTCAATTTATCGAGGCTGGCCTTCTCTTCATCCGACAACGTGCCGTCTTCCATGGCCTTCTGGAGCTGCTGCGCATAAGCGGCCTTTTTACGGCTGAGCTGCGTTGCGAAGGCCGAAGCCACGATACCGGTCATGATCGCGGCCATACAGACGCCCAAAAATCCAGTCGAAATGGCGATGATTTCGCCCGCCATGGTTACGGGCTCAACATTGCCATAACCGGATGTGATCGTAACAATCGACCAATAAATGGCGTGCGGAATTGACTCAAAATATTTTGGTTGCTCGTGACCTTCCGCAAAATGCATGAGCGATGCGGAGATAACTGTCGCAATTAAGAGCAAAAAACCCGCCGAACCGAAGGCCCGTCTTTCTGAATAAACCGCACCGAAAAGATCCTGAAGCGCCGTGTTATATTTGCTCAGTTTCAAGATACGCAAAAGCCGAAGAACGCGTAGGATTCGTAGATCGAGCGTCGGCATAATGAAGTGGAAATAGAATGGCATTGTTGCGAAGAAATCGACAAGGCCAAACGGGGAGAAAATATAGCCACGACGTCCGCGCCAAGCACCACCTTCGGTCGGACCATATTTCAAGCCCAAAGTCCACACCCTCATTATATATTCGATTGTGAAGAAGAAGACGCTGATCACTTCGATGAAATGAAAATATTCTTTATAGTCTGCATGGATAGAGGGCACCGAGTCGAGAATCACGCAGGCGCAGTTCACAATAACAACGCTCGAGATCATTAATTCAACATAATGCGACATCTTATGATGGGGTGATCCTTCGAGCACCTCCATCGCATAACGTTGAAAATCTTGCCGTGTCATGTCAAATCTACCTACGCTTCAGATCGTAAAAACGAATACAATTTTATCCTGTCGTTACAGTTGGATTAAGCCCGAACTAGAACCCTACTCGCGGCCTCTTAAAATGGACCACGCCTGCTTTTCAGCGTCGCTCAGTAATCCCAAGCGATTGGCTTCCGTTTCGAACTGATCTTTATTGGTCAATTGCGCGAGTTGGCGGATCTGCCCCAGCAGATATTTGAAATGCTCAACCGACATGACCGTATCTTTCGCAATCGCGTTGATGCTCATGCCTTCGCGGTTGTCCAATTCCTCTTGCTCTTTCACAACGGTCTCAATGAGATGGTTAACTTCTTCGACCGTGAGGTGTAGGCGGCGCGCTTCTTCACGCAACACTTTCGCTTCATTCTCGTCGAGTTTGCCATCTTTGAGCATTTTATAGAGATTGTTGCGCAATTGTTCGCGCTCTTTACGCAGTTCGTCGCTGAAAGCCGAAGCGAGCAGAGCGGCAGGGATTGCGAAGATACCAATCCCCATCAGCGCCATGATCACAGTGACCAATCGACCCATGGTCGTCACGGGTGAGATGTCGCCATAGCCCACAGAGGCGAGCGTGATCACCGCCCAGTAAATCGAATTCGGAATATTATCGAATTTATCAGGCTGCGCTTCATGCTCGAACAGATAGCCAAAGCTCGCGGTCATGATCACAAGCAACATCA
>RFXE01000176.1 GCA_009921785.1 Alphaproteobacteria bacterium | reverse complement strand
CGTTTCCAAACCTATTCGATCAAAGTGGATCCGATGATCCGCGCTTATATGGATGCGATTTTCGATCATCCGGCTTTTGTTGAATGGCATAAGTCCGCGATGGAGAACACGCAAATCGTTCCGCATGATGAAGTCGATGAGACGCCCATTGGTGCGTTCCGCTAAAATTTGAACCAAATAAAGTGTGTTGAAAGTTTGATCCGATGAAATCCCATTACTCTGATGCCCCGACCGATACATTGCCGAACCGGCGGACACTCTCCGTGCTCGTCGATAATGAGCCGGGCGTTTTGGCACGCATTGCGGGCCTCTTTTCTGGTCGCGGCTACAACATCGAAAGCCTGACCGTCTCTGAGACGGAACATGAGAAGCATGTCTCGCGCATCACGATTGTGACCACGGGCACGGCCATGGTGATCGAGCAAATCAAGCATCAGCTTGATCGCTTGGTGCCGGTTCATCGCGTGATTGATTTGACGGCAGAGGGTGGCGCCGTTGAACGTGAGCTTGCACTCGTGAAAGTTATTGGCAAAGGCGACAGCCGGAGCGAAGCGCTGCGTATCGCTGCCGCTTTTGGCGCGCGCACGCTTGACGCAACGCTCGACTCTTTCGTGTTTGAACTCACAGGGGACAGCGCGGAAATCGAGCGCTTTATCCGCGTGATGGCCGGTTTGGGCCTCGCCGAAGTGTCACGCACGGGCATCGCCGCCATGAGCCGGGGTGCCGCGCCCTTATAAAAATTTGCCGGAAGGCGACAAATGATCTACAATGTAGATACACTGACGCTTTTCGGGAAGGGCCATGCCCATGCGGGTCAAAATCGCCAAATGGGGCAACAGCGCCGCCATCCGCCTGCCTAAGGCCGTGATGGAGGAGATGCGGCTTGGAGAAGGTGGCGAACTCGATCTGACGACGGTTGGTGGTGAATTGCGGGCGGTTGCCGTCCGCACCGGCCCCAGTCCAACACTCGATCAGCTCGTCGCGGAGATGAAGCAGTTGGGCGGTGCCGATTATGATTTCGGCGCGGAAGAGTGGGACATATTGCCGACCGAAATCGGCGATTATGATGGGTTCCATGATGGAGAATGACGAGGACTTCGCCGATGGCGATATCGTTCTTGTCGATTTCCGGCCCGTGCGTGGTCACGAGCAGGATGGGATGCGTCCCGCTTTGGTTATGACGGATGCGTCTTACAATGCCGCGTCGTCTTATGTTGTTGTGTGCCCCATCACGTCGAATACGCGGCCATGGCCTTTCAAAATGCCGTTGCCCGATGGGTTGAAAGTGCGTGGCTTTGTGATGCTCGACCAGATCAAATCAATTGATCGTCGTCGTCGTGTGTTGCGTTTTATTGATCATGTGCCGAATGCCAAGATGCGCGACTATCGTGAGCGCCTTGCGACATTGCTGAAAATCGCGCCCGCACACGACCATTGAGATAATCACCCAATATGACCCTCGAAACATTTCTGGCCCTGAGCCTTTATTCTTTCGCCACCTCGATCACGCCGGGGCCGAACAATCTGATGCTGCTCGCATCGGGGGCGAATTTTGGTTTGCGCCGGAGCGTGCCGCATATCTTCGGCATCATTTTTGGCTTCGTTGTGATGACGATCACCGTTGGCCTTGGGATGGCGGCGGTAGAACAGCTTTTGCCCGGTTTTGTGACGGCTCTGCGCTATATCTCCCTTGCCTATATGGCGTGGCTTGCCTGGCGGCTTGCGATGAGTGGTTCGCTGCAGCCGATTGATGGCGATGCGAAGCCGATGGGATTTATTGCCGCGAGCCTGTTCCAATGGGTCAATCCCAAGGCTTGGGCGATGGCCCTGACCGCCATGGCGATTTACACCACGCCCGAAAACCATGTTGTGAGCGTTGTTTTGGTCGCGCTTTATTTTGAGGCCGTGGCCTTGCCTTGCATGTTTGTATGGGCGGGATTTGGCGTGGCTTTGCGCGGTTTCTTGTCGGTCCCGGCCCGATTGCGCGCTTTTAACATCTTGATGGCGGTCCTTTTGATCGGGTCGACGCTGCCTTTTGCCTTCGGTTGAGTGCGGGGAGGCGCGGACCGCTTGACCAAAGCGACCCATCCCCTTAAGCGGTTTCCCCGACAGAAATAACCCATAAACAACCCGAATAAGGCCAGGAGCCCAAACCCATGCGTGTGTATTATGATCGCGATGCCGATATTAATCTGATCAAGGGCAAGAATGTCGCCATCGTCGGCTACGGCTCTCAGGGCCATGCCCATGCTCTGAATTTGCGGGACTCGGGCTGCAAAAACATTGTTGTGGCGCTGCGCGCCGGTTCACCAACCGTCAAGAAGGCTGAAGGCGAAGGCCTCAAGGTGATGACTGTTGTTGAAGCCGCGAAATGGGCCGATGTTGTCATGATGCTCACGCCTGACGAATTGCAGGCCGATATTTATCGCGACGAACTTCATGCCAATATGAAGAAGGGCGCAGCCCTTTTGTTCGCGCATGGTTTGAATGTTCACTTCAACCTTATCGAGCCGCGCAAAGATCTCGACGTGTTGATGGTCGCGCCGAAGGGTCCTGGCCATACGGTGCGTTCGGAATATCAAAAGGGTGGCGGCGTGCCGACTTTGATCGCGATCCATCAGGACGCGACCGGCAACGCGCATGATCTCGGTTTGTCATACGCCTCAGCCAATGGTGGTGGCCGTGCGGGTATCATTGAAACAACCTTCAAGGAAGAATGCGAAACCGATTTGTTCGGTGAGCAGGTTGTCCTCTGCGGCGGTCTCGTGGAATTGATCCGCGCTGGTTTCGAAACACTCGTTGAAGCCGGTTACGCTCCTGAAATGGCGTATTTCGAGTGCTTGCATGAAGTGAAGCTGATCGTCGATCTGATTTATGAAGGCGGTATCGCCAACATGAATTACTCGATCTCGAACACCGCGGAATATGGCGAATATGTCACTGGTCCGCGCATCATCACCTCGGAAACAAAGGCCGAGATGAAGCGCGTTCTCGACGACATTCAGACCGGCAAATTCACGCGCGATTGGATGCTCGAAAACAAGGTCAACCAGACCTCGTTCAAGGCCGTGCGTGCGCGCCACAATGCGCATCAGATCGAAGAAGTGGGCGAAAAACTCCGCGCCATGATGCCTTGGATCGCGAAGAACAAGCTCGTCGACAAGGCGAAGAATTGATTGTTAGCACTTGATGCTTTGAGTTTAGAAAGCCCCGCGCAAGCGGGGCTTTTTTGTTGTGTCATTGCCCTGTCAACCAACACAGATTACGATGGGCCCCATGCCCATTCTCTCCATTCAATCCCATGTTGCTTATGGCCATGTTGGCAATGATGCGGCGGTGTTTCCGTTGCAGCGCATGGGGCATGAAGTATGGGCGGTGCATACGGTTCAATTTGCCGCGCATACCGGATATGGCCCACCCAAGGGCCAAGTATTTGACGCGAGCCATATTCGAGATGTGATCGACGGCATTGCCGCACGACCAGATTTTGTGACATGTGAAGCTGTGCTCTCGGGCTATATGGGATCCTCCGCAATTGGCGAGGCGATCCTTGATGCAGTTCAGCGTGTGAAGACCGCGAATCCTAAAGCGCTTTATACGTGCGATCCGGTGCTGGGTGATGTCGGCAAAGGTTTCTTCGTACGCCCCGATATGCCCGATTTCATGCGCGATCATGTTGTCCCGCATGCAGATATCGTCACGCCGAATGTATTCGAGCTCGAAGCGCTAACGGGCATCACATGCACAACACTCGATGAGACAAAACGCGCTTTACAAAAACTGCATGAGAAAGGTCCGCGCGTGATTGTGCTCACTTCGGCAGTGATCGATGAAACGCCGTCAGACTCGATTGATATGCTGGTTTCGGATAGAAACGCTCTCGCGCGTGTACGCACACCGCGTCTCGGTTTCTCGCCCAATGGCGCGGGTGATCTCACAGCCTCATTGTTTCTCGCGCATTATCTTAAAACATGTTCTGCGGCTCAGTCGCTTGCCCTTGCCGCGTCTTCTGTTCATGCGATCTTGGATGAAACAATGAAAGCCGGTGGAGGCGAGTTGAGATTGATTGCCTCACAAGACGCGATTGGATCACCGCCGCGTCTCTTCACGCCGGAGACTCTTTCGTGAGCCGTCGCTTCTATACGCTTGATGTTTTCACCAAGACCGC
>RFXE01000175.1 GCA_009921785.1 Alphaproteobacteria bacterium | reverse complement strand
CCGATTGTGCCCGGCATGGTGATGTTCGCCCATATGATTTTGATGGATTCGGAGACCGAGACCGCCATGTGCCTTGGTCGCACCTATCTTGTGGGCGAAAAAGGTGCGGAAGCGCTCAACGGGGCCGATCTCGGCCTTTTTCAGCGCTGACCATAAAAAGCTAATAAACGCCGAAAGTTTGATGTGGTTTGAGCCGCAACCTATGTTGCGGCCGCAGCCGACAGACTGCTATGAGCCCCTCGGGTCACGCACCGTCCGGATCCGAGAAGAAGACCAGGCGGTCGAGTGTTGCTAAGGTAAAGGGACCAGTCCGATGAAGGCAGACGTCAAACTTGTGGCGGGCAATTCAAACCGGGGACTGGCGGAAGCCATCGGGGCCTATCTCTCCGTACCACTCGCGAAAGCGCAAGTGCGCCGCTTTGCGGATATGGAAATCTTCGTCGAGATTCAGGAAAACGTGCGCGGGCAGGATGTGTTCATCATCCAGTCGACCTCGTTTCCGACCAATGACCATTTGATGGAATTGCTCATCATCTCGGATGCGTTGCGCCGCTCATCGGCCAAACGCATTACGGCCGTCATTCCCTATTTCGGTTATTCACGACAAGACCGCCGCGCGTCCGGTCGAACACCAATCTCAGCCAAGCTCGTCTCCAATCTTATCACCGAGTCAGGCGTTGACCGTGTGTTGACGGTTGATCTCCATGCCGGACAGATTCAGGGCTTCTTCGATATTCCAACCGACAATCTCTTTGCCGCGCCTTTGATGGCACGGGACATAAAAGAACATATGGATATTTCCAATGTGATGGTGGTGTCGCCCGATGTCGGCGGTGTCGTGCGTGCACGCGCCCTTGCCAAACGCATCGATGCGCCGCTCTCGATTGTCGACAAACGCCGCGAGCGTGCGGGTGAATCTGAAGTCATGAATATCATCGGTGATGTTGCAGGCCGGACCTGCATTCTCGTCGATGATATTGTCGATTCAGGTGGTACGCTCTGCAATGCCGCCGATGCGCTTCTCGCCAAGGGCGCGAAAGATGTCTACGCCTATATCACACATGGCGTGCTCTCCGGCGGCGCTGTGGCGCGTATTGCCTCGTCAAAGCTCAAAGAGCTTGTGATTACGGACTCAATCCAGCCGACTGAAGCGGTGAAAGTGGCGCAGAATATCCGCGTGGTGTCGGTGGGTGCGCTGCTTGGTGAAGCCATTGGCCGCACCGCGCTCGAAACCTCAGTGTCGAGCCTGTTCGATTAAGCCCGCGCTTCGATGGCCTGAATTACTCTCCCTGCGTGACGAACGCATCGATGATGGCCTATAATCAAACCTATGACTGAGACCCCGCGCCCCGCGACTCTCGACTCATTGACGGCGACGGCTAAACAAGCCGCGAGCAAAGGCTTGCCGCCTGTCCATTTGTGGAATCCTGCTTATTGCGGCGAGATCGATATGCGCATCGCTACCGATGGCAGTTGGCATTATCTCGGCACGCCGATTGGTCGGCCCGCACTCGTCAAATTATTCTCGACAATCCTGCGCAAAGATCCCGAGCGTTATGTTCTTGTTACGCCTGTTGAGATGGTGGGGATTGTTGTCGAAGATGCGCCTTTCATCGCGGTGGCGATGGATCGTCAGGAAGAAAACGGCGCGCAACGTTTACAGTTCCGCACCAATGTTGATGATCATGTCACAGCAGGCCCCGATCATCCCCTGCGCTTTGCGCCTGACGTCAAAGGCGGCTTGAAGCCCTATGTGCATGTGCGCGGAGATTTATGGGCAAAAGTTTCGCGCCCTGTGTTCTATGATCTCGTCGCACTAGGCGAAGAGCGCATGATCGAAAATAAATTGATGTTTGGCATCGCGTCAGATGGCGCCTTTTTCCCGATGATTGAGGCTGATCGCCTCACCGATCTTTGATCATGTCAAAAACAGAGGTTCCCGCGATCACAATCGAGACGTTTCGCTCTCACGCCCAAGATCGTTTATTGCGCGTGCCACCCGTTGAAGCTTTTGATCCCGCGCATCTGCCCCCTCTTGGTGATCATCGACTCGCTGAAAATTTAGCGCCTGCCGATGGACGTTTGCATCGTCCGGCCGCCGTGCTCGTACCTATTGTTGCGCATCAAGACGGCGCGACAATTCTTCTGACCGAACGTTCCGCGCAGTTGAAGGATCATGCGGGACAAATTGCGTTTCCGGGCGGGAAGATTGAGGCAATGGATGATGATGCCGCCGCTGCCGCCTTGCGCGAAGCAGAAGAAGAAATCGGACTTCACCGCGATTTTGTTGAACCCGTGGGCTATCTTGATCCCTATCTCTCCTCTACGGGTTATCGCATTATGCCGCTGGTTGGCATTGTAACGCCGGGATTTTCCTTGACCCTCGACAAACGAGAAGTGGAAAGCGCTTTTGAAGTGCCGCTCAGTTTTTTGATGGACCCGGAACGCCACGAGATCCATCAACGCGAATGGCGCGGCGCGCAAAGACGCTATTTTGCCATGCCCTATGAAGGACGCTATATCTGGGGCGTGACCGCGGGGATTATCCGCTCGCTTTATGAAAGGCTCTATGCGCCATGATGCGCGTGACGCTTGAATCACTCTTGCTCTTTCTCGTGCCCTTCGGCGTCTATGCGATGTGGGTTGCCTTGGCGCGTCGTTTTGGATTCGACAGTCCCGCATTTTCTCAGGCTGCGGCCTATCTTGCCGCAATCGGTTTAGTCCTTGTTGCCTTGTCTTTCGTCATGCTGGGCTTTTTTGCCGAGCGTCATAATGAGGCTTATGTGCCCGCTCATATGGACAACGGTCAGCTCATTGAAGGACAGTTCAAATGAGCCCCCAACGGCGTATCCCGATGACCGGGAAATTATCGCATCTCGGTCTGCACCGCCTGCTCGCGCTATTGTCCCACGATAATGAGCAAGCCTATATCGTTGGCGGAGCTGTAAGAAATTCGCTTCTCGGTTTGCCGATTGATGACATTGATCTTGCAACCTCATTGACACCCGAAGCGGTGATTGATCGCGTCACAATGGCCGGCATGCGGTATATACCGACAGGCATTGATCACGGCACCGTCACGGTGATTGCCGATGAAAGGCCTTACGAAGTCACAACCTTCCGCGAAGATATAGACACTGATGGACGTCATGCCACAGTTCGCTTTGGACAAAGCCTTCGCCAAGATGCCGAGCGGCGCGATTTCACCATCAATGCGCTTTATGCTGATGCTTCAGGTTTCGTGTCCGATCCGGTTGGTGGCATAGAGGATCTTCTCGCGCGGCGGGTCCGTTTCATCGGCGATCCCGTGCGGCGCATTCGCGAAGATTATCTGCGGTCATTGCGTTTTTTCCGCTTCACCGCGCGTTATGCAAAGGGCGATGCGGACGAGGCCGCCCTCATAGCTATTGATCAGGAACGTGATGGCCTCGCAAGGCTCTCGCGCGAACGCGTGCGCACCGAGTTGATGAAACTTATCGAGGCCCCCCGCGTTCTCTACATATTGCGCGTGATGTCCCATCGCGATTTAGTCGAACCTGTTTTTGGACTGCCCCTTGATCTTGATGGCTTCGCACGCATGTTGCAGCATGATCCGGGTGCGGATTTATTCTTACGCCTTGCCGCTCTTGCGATTCATAAACCCGAAGACGCTTTGACCTTGCGCGAGACGATGCGGCTTTCAAACGCCGAGACGGATCGCTTGGAAAAGCTCGGCGAAGTCTTAATGCAGCTTTCCGCCTTGCCTCGCCCTTTGACGGCTAAAACAATTCGCAAACTCGCCTTCCGCTTCGGCCGTCGTGTGATCACTGACGCTTTGGTGGTCGATATGGGACGGCGTGATGCAAAGATCGATTCCGAACTCTGGACCGCTGCCGGTAGTGCGCCCACCCATTCGCCATTCACGGGAGCAATGGTGATCAAGCGGGGCGTTCCCGCAGGTCCCATGATTGGCGAAATCATCCGCCACGCTGACGCTGCTTGGGAAGCATCAGATTTTTCAAGCGACCCGAAGCTTCTGCAAAATTTGATCTCGGAGGCAATTGCGCGATATTCTGGTACGGCTGCGGCGGCGCCCACCCCGGTCGAATGAAAACGCCGCCCCTGGTCCAAGGAGACATCACAAGTGGTGCATAAACCGCTCCGTCCCGAAGATCTCGCAAAACGCGTGGCCGATCGCCGCACGGCACAGCAAGGCACGGG
>RFXE01000174.1 GCA_009921785.1 Alphaproteobacteria bacterium | reverse complement strand
AAGAATAAATTACCCGCGATGAAAGCGAATGATCCGCTTGAAAAGCGCGCAATCGCTGCAGAACAACATTTTACTGAACCACCGCCGCGTTTCTCTGAAGCGTCGCTCGTCAAGCGCATGGAAGAACTCGGTATCGGTCGCCCTTCGACCTATGCCTCGACGCTCGCTGTGTTGCGTGATCGTGATTATATTCGCATCGAAAAGAAACGTATTCATGCCGAAGATAAAGGCATGTTGGTGACGGGCTTCCTTGAAAGCTTCTTCTCGAAATATGTTGAATATGATTTTACCGCCGCCTTGGAAGAAGATCTCGACCGGATTTCAAATTCTGAAATCGGCTGGAAAGAAGTTTTAAGAAAATTCTGGAAAGAATTCTCGGCCGCTATCGGTGAGACGACTGATCTTGAACGCACCAAAGTCATTGATGCGCTCAATGAAACAATGGGCGCGCATATTTTCCCCGCACGCGGTGATGGTGCCGATCCGCGCGGGTGCCCGACTTGTGGCAATGGACGCCTGTCACTGAAGCTTGGTAAATTCGGTGCCTTTATTGGCTGCTCAAACTATCCGGAATGTCGTTTCACACGTCAGCTCGGCGCACCGAATGCTGATGGTGATGCGGCTACCGAAGGCGGAACACCGGGCACACAAATTCTCGGTCAAGACCCGACCACAGGTGAAGACATCACATTGCGTGATGGTCGTTTCGGTCCTTATGTTCAATTGGGTGAAGGCGAGAAGCCAAAACGCCAAGGCCTTCCCAAAGGTCTTTCGCGCGGTGCCGTCAATCTTGAGATCGCACTCAATCTTCTTTCACTTCCCCGCGAAGTCGCGCGTCATCCAACAAGCGGCGAGCCCATTCTCGTAAGCATTGGTCGCTTCGGTCCTTATGTTCAGCATGGCAAAGTCTATGCGAGCCTCACTTCGGCTGATGATGTGCTGACAATTGGCGCCAATCGCGCGATTGATCTGATCGTGACCAAAGAAAGCGGCGGCGGTGGTTCGCGCTTCGGGCGTGCGGCATCGCCCGGTCGTGTGGTGGGTCAACATCCGGATGGTGGTGACATCGTTGCACGCGACGGACGCTATGGTCCTTATGTGAGCTGGAACGGCATCAATGCCACATTGCCGAAAGGCACGGCTGCGGATGCGGTGACGCTTGAAGAAGCCATTCCGTTGATTGCTCAACGTGCGGCGACGGCGCCCGCTAAAAAAGGACGCGGTGCCATCAAGAAGGCTCCCGCGAAGAAGGCCACGTCAAAGGCACCTGCGAAAAAAGCACCGGCCAAGAAAGCCGCCGCTGCAAAAGCCTCTGCGAAAAAAGCACCCGCTAAAAAGCCAGCGGCGAAGAAGAAATAAGCCGTCATTGCGTTCATAACGCCCTCAACTCGTCATTGCGAGCGGGAGCGAAGCAATCCAGCTGATGGTTGTCATTGAAGTCCAACAGTTCCATAGCGCATTTCCTTTTGACTCCAACTGGATTGCTTCGCGTTCGCTCGCAATGACGAAATAAAAAATCCACTCGCGTGTCACGCGTCGGCTAGTTTGCGTTTTAAAGCGATCTGAATTTCACTTTTCAGTGCCGAAGAGCTTATGCCGCACAAGACCGCCTTCTTTGATGCCGAGGCGTGCGGATATTCCGCCGTTGATTTCAAGCACGCCCAACACCGGTTCACCCGAAGGCAGTGTGCGCGTTGAGAAGGGCTCGCCGCGTGTAATGCGCGCAATCGTTCCATCAGCTCGGATGAAGAGCATATCGAGCGGCAAGGGTGTATCTTTCATCCACATGCGTACATCTTGCGGTTGCCCAAAATCGAACAGCATGCCGCGTGTCTCCGGAAGATAGGCCCGCGCCATGAGCCCGCGTTGCCGCTCTTCTTCTGTTCGCATCACTTCGACATCGAATGTGACATCACCGGACGCAGTTTCGATAGTAACCGGTTCAAGTGTTGACGCGGCATGGATCACGGCCGGGAGTGCAGCACCAAGGATCACAAACAGGATAAAGGACGAAAAGCGCAGAAGACGAGCTGTCATGCACGCCTTCTGCCCCTGCTAACATTTAGGGTCAATATGGGAGCGTAATGCTCCAAAAAATTAATGATCTAACGCCGGACCATCCAAAGGCCGCACTTCGGCGGCCATAAGGCCCTTCGACCCGTCGCCATAGCGAACCAGCAATTCCTGATCAGGCCGTACATCAGCCAAACCGTAGCGCCGCAGCACTTCCATATGGAGGAAAATATCGGGCATGCCCTCGCCTTCCGAGGCGAAGCCAAAGCCGCGCAGACGGTTGAACCATTTTACCCGCACGCGGACAAAGCCACTATCGGGGGACACATTCACATGAGTGCGGGCGGGGGGCATCTGCGCGGGATGGATCGCGGTTGAAAGATCCATCGCCAAAATTCTTAGCACCTGCCAGCCCCGACGACCCGCCACGGCTTCAAAATCGAGACGTGCGCCCTCATAGGCAACACGAAATCCGTCTCGCTGAAGGCAGGTTACATGCAATAGCACGTCTGGTCCGCCGCCGTCGGGTACAACAAAGCCAAAACCTTTAGCGACATCGAACCATTTAATCGAGCCGACAAGCCGCACGGGCGTTGTCAACGCGGTTTGTTGGGAGCTCCCGCCGTCGATGTCAGAAGAAATCAAAGAACTTGGTTTCACGAAACTCTCGTCCATCACAAGAACCTTACTTTACCCAACGTAATTACATCACCGAGGGAAGCTTATTTGCTTCGATAAAGCAATCACCCTTTTCGCCATTCATACCGAAATATGTGAATATTTTTGTCTCAGACAAAAAAATATGTACTGACTGAATAAAAATAGAAAAAACCTATTAAGATATTTGAAGTGACCTAACGGAATATCAGTCAAAACGCCCTGAAATTGGGCTGATTCATTGCGGATCGGTACGACTGATTCGCGGAGACAAGCTTGGTATGCTATTTTTCGTAATCAGGTGTTTGGCTTAGACGCTCAATCCCTTGAGCCCGAGCCAGAGGGAATAGAGGCCGATCAGAATCACGAGTGCACTCGAAAAATACGGCGCACGGGCGGCAAGACGGCCAAACCCGTCCCAGGATCTCTGCGCCCGGTCCATGCCTAAGGCGGCAACCGCCCCGACCACAACCATTGTTACCGCAAGGCCGATGCTGAAACATAAAACGAGCAAAGCTCCGGTCGTGATCTGCTTCAATTGGAGACAAACGAGCAAGACGGTTACGGAGGCGGGACAAGGGATCAACCCGCCCGTAAGGCCAAACATAACAATCTGTCCGGTTGTGACTTTGCGACCTGCAAAGCGTTTCTCGATATCGAGGCGATGTGCGCGGGCGTGGGCATCTTCATAATCGAGAGAGCCGAGCTGAAGACCCGCGGGCTCTGCCTCTGAATGAGCGTGGTCGTGATGATGATCGTGATCGTGATCGTGATCGTGGTGATGATCATGATGATGATCGTGATCATGCGAATGATGATGATGATGTTCTGCAAAGGTCTGCCGCATCATCCAAAGCGCAATGGCGATGATAATGATCCCCGAAACGAGCTGCAGCCAAGGCTCGACCGCCTCTGTGGCATAGGCGGATCCGAAATGAAGGCCGAGCAGCGCCACGAGCCACACAATCAATGTATGCGAGAGAGTGGCCGAAAGACCGAGAAGAATCGCCTGCCCTACCGTACCGCGCACCGCGATGATAAAGGCGGCCATCATCGTCTTCGAGTGCCCCGGTTCAAGCCCGTGCAAGGCGCCGAGTAGAATAGCAGTCGGAACGAAGAGCCACAGATTGGTTGAGCCGTCGCGTAATAATGTAACAAGATCCGGCATTAAACGCTCCCATTCGACACTTAGTACTTAACCGAACTTCAACCTTAGTCGAGTATTCTATGATTCCTCCTAGATGAGGATGCCTGGGTCGTCAAAAAGCCACAAACCGGCATCACGCCCCACCTATTCCACAATTCGCTTTAGTGGAATGCACCGTCAACCGCTTCCATGAAAGCACGACCATGATCCATCGTTATGTCCTCGCCGGCTCCGCCCTCCTCCTCGCCACGGCCGCTTTCGCGGCTTCCCCAATTGCTGATCGTCAAGCAATTATGAAAAGCTTTGGTGGCGCGACAAAGCCGCTTGCTGCCATGATGAAAGGCGAGAAGCCCTTCTCGCTCGATGAAGTCAAAAAGAGCCTCGCAGTTTACGCGGAAGGTAATGCCAAGTTTGTAACGCTATTCCCCGCTGGCTCTGACA
>RFXE01000173.1 GCA_009921785.1 Alphaproteobacteria bacterium | reverse complement strand
CTTCTCGTAGCGTTAAATATCGAGGGCATTCGAACCTTTTTGTCAGCCGTTACACAGACCAATCTCTTTCCGGCAGAATTCTATTTCCTCAGTCATCTCCCCGCCGATGTTGATGCGCGTGAAGTCATCACGGTAGTCGGTATGGCCTTGCTCTTGTCGCTCATCGCGACGCTTTATCCCGCTTGGCGCGCGGCAAGGCTCGATCCGGTGGAGGCGTTGCGTTACGAATGAGTGCGTCCTCACCCCGTGTCGATCCCGTATTGCTTTTGTGGAAGGTTGCGCGTCGATTTGTTGATGCGGAGCAAACGCTCGACATTATACGCGGTGCTGATCTTGCCATCTGGCCAGGTCAGACCGTAGCCCTGATCGCGCCTTCGGGTACAGGCAAATCAACATTGTTGCACATGGCCGGTCTCTTGGAGCGTCCGGACAGCGGGGAGGTATATATCGGCGGTACGGCGACCTCTACGCTTGATGATAAAGCACGCACGATGATCCGCCGTGAAACGCTGGGATTTGTCTATCAAGCGCATCATCTTCTTCCCGAATTTACCGCGTTAGAAAATGTCATGCTGCCGCAAATGATCGGCGGACTTGATCAGAGGGAAGCGCGGTTGCGTGCGGCTGATCTCTTACGCTTTCTGGGGCTTGGGGAACGTCTCACGCATCGGCCATCGGAACTGTCTGGCGGTGAGCAGCAGAGAGTGGCGATTGCGCGCGCGGTTGCCAACAGGCCGCGGGTGCTTTTAGCCGATGAGCCGACCGGTAATCTTGATCCCGCAACGTCGGAGCGGGTCTTCATCACATTACTCTCGCTCGTGAAAGCGACGGGCCTTGCTGCATTGATTGCGACCCATAATCTTGAACTCGCCCGTCGTATGGATCGCCGCGTCACGATCCGCGATGGGCTCGTTGTCGAGCTCGACTAGCAGTGGTTTAGAATTTTTTAACCATACGAAACGGCAAGTTAAATGTCTTCTTGCAAAGAGAACAAAACAAGAACATCATGTCTTTATCGTCAAGACATGGAGGTTTTTATGCTTCGCTCTGTATTTGAAGATATCACGGAAATGGCAGCACTCGCCGCGTTTTTGGCGACCATTTACGCCTGGTCGGGGATCTTCGCCTGATCTTGTCCACGACCTGAATGCCCCATCATCTTGCCTCGAAGCAGAGGAGCAACAGAGAATGGCGCGCGTATTGGAAGAAGTCGGCTTCGTCCACCTTCACGTCCATTCGTCCTATTCGCTCCTTGAGGGCGCGCTCAAGATCGATGACCTCAAAAAGCAGGCGCTCGGCGATAGGATGCCGGCGCTGGCGCTTACCGACACGAATAATCTCTTCGGGGCGCTTGAGTTTTCCGAGAAATTATCGGGGTCGGGGATTCAGCCGATCATCGGCGTCGAATTATCCATTGATTTCGGGGATGAGCCACAAACACGCGGCAGTGTCGCGGGGGTGGCTTTCCCGTCTATCGTACTGATTGCCGCCTCCCAGGCGGGTTACGATCATCTGATGGCACTCTCGTCCGAGGCCTATCTTAAGCCTTTGTCAGGTGAGGCGGCCCATATCGCTATTGCGTCACTCGCAGGTCATGCTGATGGCGTGATCGTACTTACAGGAGGGCCGAAGGGACCGCTCGATCGGGCGCTCGCATCGGGGCAAGGCGACCTTGCTGAGCAACGGCTTCAAAAATTGAAAACGTTGTTCGGTGATCGGTTGTACATGGAGCTGCAGCGTCATGGCTTGCCCGAGGAAGAGCGGGTTGAGCCTGCGCTCATTGATCTCGCTTACCGATTTGATGTGCCACTCGTTGCGACAAATGAACCCTTCTTTCCGAAGCCACAATCCTATGAAGCCCATGATGCGTTAATGGCGATTGCCGAAGGGCGTTTAATCTCGGACACTGAGCGCCGACGCGTCACGCCTGATCATTATTTTAAAACGCGATCGGCGATGAAGAAGCTCTTCGCCGATTTGCCGGAAGCGCTCGCGAATACAATCGAGATTGCGCTCCGCTGCAGCTATCGCCCGCAAATGCGCAAACCTATATTGCCGCGTTTCACCGATGGGCAGAATAGCGAAGCGCAAGAATTGCGGAAGCAGGCGACTGCCGGGCTTAAAGAGCGCCTTATGACGCATGGTCCGGCTGAAGGATTGACGGAAGCGGATTATCACGCGCGGCTTGATTTCGAGCTCTCTGTTATCGAGAGGATGGATTACCCGGGTTATTTTCTAATCGTTGCTGATTTTATTCAATGGGCGAAAGCGCAAGGGATTCCGGTTGGGCCAGGTCGTGGCTCGGGCGCAGGTTCGCTTGTCGCGTATGCTTTAACAATTACCGATCTTGATCCTTTGCGTTTCGGATTGTTGTTTGAGCGGTTCCTAAACCCAGAACGCGTATCGATGCCCGACTTCGATATCGATTTCTGTCAGGACCGCCGCGATGAAGTCATACGCTATGTCCGTGATAAATACGGCGCGGATCGCGTCGCGCAGATTATCACTTTCGGCACTCTTCAAGCGCGCGGTGTATTGCGTGACGTTGGCCGTGTGCTTGAGATGCCTTACGGCCAAGTTGATAAGCTCACGAAACTCGTACCGCAAAATCCTGCAAATCCGGTAACGCTTGAACAAGCGATTGCTACTGAGCAAAGATTGCGTGCAGCGGCAGACGAAGATCCAACTGTTAAGCGTCTGCTTGATATGGCGTTACTGCTCGAAGGCTTGCATCGTCACGCGTCAACCCATGCGGCGGGCCTTGTGATCGGTGATCGACCGCTTGAACAGCTCGTTCCTCTTTATCGTGACCCGAAGTCAGACATGTTGGTGACCCAATTCAATATGAAATGGGTTGAATCAGCGGGCCTTGTGAAATTCGACTTTCTTGGATTGAAAACGCTGACTGTATTGCAAAAAGCTTTGGAGCTTTTGCGCAGCCGTGGCGTTGAGCTTGATCTTGCGACGATCCCGCTTGATGACACGCGCACATTCGACATGCTCGGGCGTGGTGAGACAGTGGGCGTGTTTCAGCTTGAAAGTGCGGGCATGCGCAAAGCGCTTGCCGAAATGCGCGCGGATCGGTTCGAAGACATTATCGCCCTTGTGGCGCTTTATCGTCCGGGACCGATGGCGAATATTCCGGTTTATAATGCGCGTAAGAACGGCAAAGAAAAGCCTGATTATCTTCATCCCAAACTCGAAGTCTCTTTGAAAGAGACTTATGGCGTCATCATCTATCAAGAACAGGTGATGCAGATTGCACAAATTCTTTCGGGCTATTCGCTCGGTGAAGCCGATCTTTTGCGTCGCGCGATGGGTAAAAAGATCAAGAAGGAGATGGATGCCCAGCGTGAGCGCTTTGTATCGGGTGCGGTCGAACGCGGATTAGAAGAAAAAATTGCCGATGAAATTTTTGATCTTCTCGCAAAATTTGCTGACTATGGATTCAACAAGAGTCACGCGGCAGCTTATGCGCTTGTGGCCTATCAAACCGCTTATTTGAAAGCGAATTATCCAGTCGAATTTCTCGCAGCATCAATGACGCTTGATCTCTCGAATACCGATAAGCTTTCAGAATTCCGCCGTGAAGCGCAGCGTCTTGGATTTAGAGTGGATCCGCCATCGGTCAATAAATCGGGCGTTGTGTTTGATGTGCATGCTGAACCTGATGGTCAATTATCGATCCGCTATGCGTTGGCGGCGATTAAGGGAGTGGGCCAACACGCGGTTGAAAGTTTGGTTTCAGCGCGCGCGAAACAACCTTTCAAAGACCTCGGTGATCTCGCACGGCGCATAAATCCGCGTCTCGTCAACAAGAAGACGCTAGAAAGTCTAATTGCAGCGGGCGCACTCGATGAGCTTGAAAAAGATCGTGCACGGGCCTTTGCATCGGTTGATCAGATTTTGGCGCTTGCGAACCGTTCGCAAGATGAAGCGAGCGCCGGGCAGGGTGATATTTTCGGATCGATGGGCGAGAAAGAACCCTTGCGCATTCCGCCGCATAAGCCGTGGCTCGCCTCCGAACGTCTCCAACGCGAATATGATGCGATCGGGTTCTTTCTCTCTGGTCATCCGCTTGATGATTACAAAATGGAGATTGATGCCTTTTGTTCGGGTTCTTTAGCAATGCTCTTAAACATGGAACCATTCAAAGGACGTGATTTGCTTATGGCGGTGGTGGTTACCTCCGTGGAGCACCGTATTGCCAAAAATGGAGATCCTTTTGCGACCATCGTTTTTGAAGACCATACCGATCAGTTTAAGCTAAAT
>RFXE01000172.1 GCA_009921785.1 Alphaproteobacteria bacterium | reverse complement strand
GGTCTTGATCCCGCACGGACCTATGCTGATTATGAAACTATGGCGCGCGAAGAATCCAAACGTCCCGACGGGATTGAGGCGATTTCGATTGTCACCCCCAATCACATGCATGCAGGCCCTGCGCTCGCGTTTCTTAAAGCCGGTATTCATGTAATTTGCGACAAGCCGCTGACAACTACATTCAAAGAAGCCAAAGCACTGCAAGCAGCGGCGAAAAAATCAGGACTGATTTTTGCGGTAACCCATAATTACACAGGCTACCCCATGGTGCGCCAAGCGCGTGCTATGGTAAAGGCGGGTGAGCTTGGCGAAATCCGCGTTGTGCAAGTGGAATATCCGCAAGACTGGTTGGCGGAGCCACTTGAAAAGACCGGACAGAAACAGGCGGATTGGCGTACTGATCCGAAGCGCTCGGGCGCAGGCGGATGTATCGGCGATATTGGAACACATGCCTTTAATCTTGCAGATTTTATCACGGGTCTTTCTGTTGATGAACTCTCCGCCGAGCTCACAACTTTTGTGAAAGGCCGCAAGCTCGACGACAACACGCAAATTCTGTTGCGCTATTCGAATGGCGCGCGCGGCTCTCTGTGGGCAAGCCAAGTGGCTATCGGTAATGAAAACAATCTGCGCATTCGTGTTTATGGCACGAAGGGCGGCATTGCCTGGAGTCAGGAAAATCCGAATTATCTTCAGGTATCGCCAATCGGAAAGCCGACCTACACGATCACACGTTCAGGTGCGGGATCAGGGCCCGAAGCAGGACGCGTGTCGCGCATACCGCCTGGCCATCCTGAAGGTTATTTAGAAGGCTTCGCAAATATCTACACCGAAGTCGCGCATGCCATTCAGGCTGCACGCAAGGGAAAAAAGGCGGATAAAGCCGTTATGTTCCCCACCGTTGATGACGGCGTGAAAGGTTTAGCTTTTATCGAAGCCGCAGTTGCGTCATCGCAAAAAAATGGCAAATGGACCAAACTGAAAAGCTAAACTTTGAGATAATAAAAAACATCAACGAATAAAGACCACAATAGAGAGGAATAGAGTATTATGGCTAACAATTTTCCAAAACTTCACAATGCAATGTGGCCCGGCCTTGTCGGCAAGGGCGGTGACTCTGAGCCGCCGATTGATCTCGACACCATGCTCGATATGACGGCGAAAGCTGAAGTGAATGGCGTCAAATTTGATGGCGTGGACCTCTTCTTGGCCGATCCCCACACAAGCATTGATTCCTCTGCTGATGACATCAAGCGCCTCGCGGACAAAATTGCTGGCAAGGGCTTAGCCGTTGGCTCTATGGTCGCGCCGGTTTGGCCTCCTGTTGGTGGTGGCTCGGCGATGGGTTCAGCGTCTGATCGTAAACAATTTGTCGATATGGTTCGCAAATCCTGCGCGATTGGCCAACAACTCAAGCAACATGGCGTGCGCAAATATGGCCTCATTCGTATCGACTCCGCCACAGGCGTGGAAGATTGGGCGAAGGATCCTGTCGGCAATACAAAGCTGATTGCGCAGACCTTCCGCGAAGCAGCCGATGTTGCAGAATCCTATGGCGAACGTCTCGCCTGCGAAGGTGAAATTTGTTGGGGCGGCATGCATAGCTGGAAGGCTATGCTGAACACACTTGAAGAAACCAATCGCCCGAAGACAGTCGGCTTCCAAGCTGATATGGCCCATACGCTTCTCTACACGATGGGCTACAACGCTCCCGAAGCGCGCCTGTTGCCTGAAAATTATGATTGGAAAGACAAGAGCCTTCTTGATGCCGCGTTAAAGAAGCTCACCGATGCGTTACGTCCTTGGACCTTTGATTTCCACGTCGCGCAAAATGATGGCTCGGTGTTCGGGTCGGGCTCCCATGATAAAACCGGACGTCACTGCCAAGTTGGCGATCCTAATGGCAAGCTTGATGTGACGCATCATGCCGGTTTCTGGCTGCGTGACGACAAGGGCGAACTCACCAAAGCCTTCAATCATATCTGCTGGGATGGGTGCATGTTCCCCAATGCGGTGATGATGAAGCAACAGACCTGGAATGATATTCTGGGTGCGATGATCAAAGTGCGCGATGCGCATGGGTGGCAAGCTTAATTCGGGAAGACATAAAAATGAGCAAGAAACCATTAAATGTTGCTGTTGTCGGCTATGGCTTTATGGGCCGCACGCATTCCAACGCATTCAAGCAAGTCAGCCAATTTTTCAATCTCGAACACAAGCCTGTAATGAAAGCGGTATGTGGCCGTAACGAAGCCAATGCCAAAGCCTTCGCGGATCAATGGGGTTATGAGTCTTACGAGACCGATTGGCGTAAGCTGATTGAGCGCAAAGATATCGATCTTATCGATATCGCAACGCCCAATGACACGCATGCTGAAATCGCCATTGCCGCTGCCAAAGCGGGTAAAATGGTGATGTGCGAAAAGCCCTTGGGCCGCAACCCTGCGGAAGCCGAAGCGATGGTGGCTGCAGTTGAATCCGCCAAGGTCGCCAATATGGTGTGGTATAATTATCGTCGTGTTCCGGCCGTAACCCTCGCCAAGCAATTGATTGATGAAGGCAAGCTCGGCAAGATTTTCCATTACCGTGCAAAATTTTTGCAGGACTGGACGATCTCAAAGGATTTGCCACAAGGTGGTGCAGGGCTCTGGCGTCTTGATGCCGCAGTCGCGGGTAGCGGTGTGACCGGCGATTTGCTCGCCCATTGCATTGATACCGCGATGTGGCTCAATGGCTCCATCTCATCAGTCACAGCGATGACCGAAACCTTCATCAAAGAAAGGCAACATAATCTCACCGGCAAGGTGGAAACGGTGTCGATTGATGATGCGAGTGCGTTCTTGGCACGCTTTGACAATGGTTCACTCGCGACCTTTGAAGCCACGCGCTACGCACGCGGACACAAGGCGCTCTACACGCTCGAGATCAATGGTGAACATGGCTCGATCTTCTGGGATCTGCATGATCTTCATCGCCTCGAATTTTTCGACCATCGTGATGAAGGCCGCACGCGCGGTTGGCGTTCGGTTCATATCACCGATGGCGATCATCCCTATATGAAACATTGGTGGGTGCCCGGCTTGCAGATCGGCTATGAGCATAGCTTCATCCATCAAGCCGCCGACTTCATTGAAGGACTCGAAACGGGCAAGCCCGCCTCCCCGACCTTCCGCACGGGCTTGGCGACAGACTATGTCACCGATGCGGTTCTTGCTTCGGCAAAAAGCCGCGCCTGGCACGACGTCAAAAAGGCCTAACGCCTCATTTGGGAAGCGCGACTCCGGTTGCGCTTCCCGCCTCGGCCCAAATCGGCTAAGAGGCGCATCTGGTGTATGCGTCTTGGAATGGGACTCAGGCTTTCGTAATGCCGTCTTTAAAATTATTATCGCCCGGGCGCTTAATTGTCCTTCTCGCCAGCGTTCAAATTCTAAGTCTAGTCGGCTTTCCCTATATTTTTTCAAGTGCGCCGCCCATCGATGTTGTCGAGGGATTGATCTGGGCTCCGCATTGGTTAATTGGCACCTATAAACATCCACCGCTGCCGGCGTGGATCATCGAAATTTTTGTAACGCTGACACGCGATGTGATTTTTGGTCCCTATCTCGCCGCGCAGCTCGCTGTCGCCCTTACCTATTTCTTTGTTTATCGCTTGGGGCGCTTGATGATGGACCCAATGCGCGCAGCGGCGGGAACGGCGCTTATCGCGGCAAGTTATTACTTCACCGTGCCAACGATTGAATTCAATCACAATGTTATTCAGTTACCGCTTTGGGCGGGAACAATATTTATTTATGCAAGAATTCGCCGTGAACCTTCATTGTTCATGAACTGGATTTTTCTTGGTCTTATTTGTGGAATTGGGCTTTACGCAAAATATTCTTTTGCGCTCTTGATTGGCATCCTTTTAATCGCGAGTCTTATTGAATCATCAATGCGATCTATATGGGCTTCACGCGGTCCCTATAGTGCGATGTTGATCGCACTGATCATATTTGCGCCGCATCTGACCTGGCTCATCACGCATAACTTCGAGCCCTTCTTCTATCTTGCAGATCGCGCGGATTCCCCAACAGCTTCCGCACCCCTGTGGTTTTTGGGCGCTCAACTCGCTGATCATCTTCCCCTTATCGTGCCGCTCCTCTTCGTTGGCATTGCGTCGCTTAAAAGCGCACAAGCTTCATCAACAGATAAACAAGATCGACTGTTTCTTTGGCTTGTGACATTCACGCCTGTATTTTTAACTCTTCTCTTCGCCGTCATAACAAATAGCCGCATCAAAGACATGTGGGGGATGGCGATGTTTACACCGCTTGGTCTCCT
>RFXE01000171.1 GCA_009921785.1 Alphaproteobacteria bacterium | reverse complement strand
GCAACAGGCAGCGATCCGTTTAATTGGATCAAGATCCATCCCTTGATGACCAAGGATATTATTGCGCAGTACCCCTTTGATCATGCTGGTATTGGCGAAACCTCATTAATGATGGCGCTGTGCCCTGAAGCGGTTGATATAAAGCGATTGAACAATGAAGAGTGGTATTCGCAATCGGCGAAAGATGCTTCAAAGGACTTAGGTGAGCGCGGCGTAGAACTCATTCTCGCGCATATGCGCGCTGTGCTCTGGGGATAGGGCTTTCATGTCACGTCAAGTTTCAACAGGCATCGGCTTTTTGGCGGTGCTGATGTGGGCCGTTTTGGCCTTGTTCACCGCCGCCTCAGGACAGGTGCCGCCATTCGAGCTAGCAGCGATGACTTTTTTCATTGGTGGTATTCTCGGTGTCGCCACATGGCCTTTTCGTCCAGGCGCTATGAAAGCGTTAAAACAAAGCCCGCTCGCATGGCTTGTCGGGATCGGCGGTCTCTTCGGCTATCATGCCGTTTACTTCAGCGCGCTTCGGTCTGCGCCGGCAATTGAGGCGAGTCTTATCGCTTATCTCTGGCCTTTGTTTCTTGTTGTCTCGTCCGCCTTGTTGCCCGGTGAAAGATTGAAACTCCATCATCTCATTGGCGTTGGTCTCGGACTCATTGGTGCGTTTCTTGTGATTACAAAAGGCGAACATCTTTCGCTTTCTGAAGGCTTAAAGCCCGGGCATTTTCTTGCCCTTATATGCGCGGTGATTTGGGCGGGCTATTCTGTTTTATCGAGAAAACTCGGCGATGTGCCGACGGATGCGGTTGCCGGATTTTGTCTTGTTACTGCGTTGCTGGCGGCGTTGTGCCATTTAGCCTTTGAGAACACTGTGTGGCCTGCATCCACGCTTGAATGGGCCGCAATTATTGGCCTGGGACTTTTTCCGGTCGGCGTCGCTTTTTATGTGTGGGATCACGGTGTGAAGAAAGGCGACATCATTGTGCTTGGTGCCGCATCTTATGCATCGCCGCTGCTATCGACGCTTGTGCTCGTTGTTGCCGGTTACGCGCCGGCGCATTGGTCAGTTGGTGTTGCCTGTCTGTTGATTACAGCGGGAGCAATTATAGCGGCAAAAGATTTGCTCTTTCGCCGCGAGTCTTCAAAAGCGTGAATTCAAATTGGTCAGGGTGCGATCAGTAGACTAAGCGCAATGCCCCACATTGTGAGGCCGATTACAATTTCCAAAATGACCCATGATTTAGGCTTGGCAAAAACCGGTGCCAGAAAACGTGCGCCATAACCCAATGCGCTGAAGAACGAAAGTGAACCGAGTGCCGCACCGATGCCGAAGATCGTTTCAAAGGGCGTATACCGCGTTGAGAGCGAGCCGAGCAGCATCACCGTATCAATATAAACATGCGGATTGGCCCAAGTGAAAATGAGGCATGTCATCAAGGCCTGTAACCAAGTGGTCGCGTTGCGCTCAGTGGGAACAAGAGCCTCTCCGCCTTGCCATGCAGATTTCAGCCGCATGGCACCATAGACAAAAAGAAATGCTGCGCCGGCCCAGAGGAGGCCCTGTTCGAGCCACGACACTGTCGGTAGGAAAAGACCAAAGCCCCCAACGCCTACGACGATGAGCGCGGCGTCTGACAAGCCACAAACAGCCACGACCAGCGCCACATGTTCCCGACGCAATCCTTGGCGAAGCACAAAAGCGTTTTGTGCGCCGATCGCCAAAATGAGACTAAGCGAGGTGAGATAACCAGAGGTAAATGCGGTAAACATGAACGTGTCTGAGCCAGAATCGATAAACGTTCAGCCCCTATAGCTTACGAAGATCAAAAGGGAAATGAGGCGGTGATGGGCGATGAAATGATGGTGGCCCGCTTTTAAGCGCTCATGATCCAGTGCGCTTCACCGACAAGTGTGAGAGTCAGTAGCGCGATAAGCGAGACGATTCCCAATACCCGCAACCTTGTATTCAAATCAAGCGCTTTCAATATCCATGCAAAGGCAAGTATTGGAATGAACGATGAAACAAGCACAGCAAGCACTTGGCCTTCTACACCGAAGAGGCGGTAAAACATCGTCATTAGAATGATAAGGCTCAGAGCTGTTGGCAGTGTCAGAAGCCCAATAGACCGCAAGGGATGGCGGGAGATGGCAAGTATGAAGGGCACAAACCAGAGTGTTGCCACAAAGGGCAAAAGTGAAATTACCATAATCAGCGTTTCCGCCCTTGCCTCGTAATAGCGCGGGTAAAGCAGATGAAGGCCATATGGTATTAGCGGTAATATGATTGCTATGCCGACGAAGCTTCCGCAAACGAGTATAAGAAGATCTTTCCAAATTAGATTTTGAAGAGTCGCTTTCTTCTGTTCACGATGCAACACGAGATAGCGAGGATAATAGGCTTGCCCAATCGTTGTTAATGTACCCGTCGCGAGTGCGATCAGATTAAAGGCGAAGGCTAGCTGCGCGAAATCATGTTGTGAAGAGATGGAGGCTGAAACCCAGCGCGGCATGAATTGTGTGCAAAGCCACATCAACGCGCATAGGAATAGCGGCAGAGACTGGCGCAGGGGAGCGATCATCTCTTTCCATTTGGATATGTCGAACCGCAGTGTTCGCCATGACTGTGCGGCAAATGCGAAATACCAGAGCGATAGCGCTAGATAACATCCGGTGGTGCCGCCAATGGCCAAGCCGATAAGCCGCGGCACAGTCATCCCCAGCTGTAAGGTCAAAGCAAGGATTGCGAAGTCTTTGATGTTATTCTTTGCGCGCGACACTGTAACAGGTCCTACGGCAATCATCGCGAGTAACCCGCCGCATAAAGCGAGGAGCAGATCTAAGAGGGATAGGAGACTATTGTTCCTTGAGACAACAAAAGACAGTAGAGCAATAAAGGGCATCAAGATAAGTGCGATCAGCCATCGCGCTTGAAGGAGTTGGTTGGATTGTTCATGCGCGTTTTCAGATGAATGCCCATAGCGATCCGCAAGTTCGGAAAGGCCGAAATCGAGACGCGCGGCTAATTGAAAAAAACTTGCAAGGAGCACAAAGGATGCAAATTGTTCAGTTGTAAGAAGCGCGGGCGCTGCCAGTGTGGTGGCCGAGCTTAAGCCTGTGAGGATAAGCGTCGACAGCACATAGGCCGACGGCTTAGCGAAAAAGGAATAAAGATCGACCCCGCTCTTCTCATAGGTCTTTGAATGAGACTCTTGGATCACTGTGCTCATTGAACCGCCTGGCGTTTAGGCATCTTCATAATGTTATCAAGCGCGCTCGCTAAAGTGATCCCTATATTTTTCCAATCAAGCGTTGTGGATGCATGCGTTAGCGCCCCGTGTGATAGGGCT
This sequence comes from Alphaproteobacteria bacterium, assembly GCA_009921785.1. Taxonomy (GTDB): domain Bacteria; phylum Pseudomonadota; class Alphaproteobacteria; order Rhizobiales; family Beijerinckiaceae; genus CAIUPE01. Next base: position 976 of record RFXE01000171.1, on the reverse strand, counting down.
TCATAGAGAGCAGGTGTGGTCGCGAGCTCCAAAAGCGTGTCTGCAAATGCGTTGGCAGAAACCTCTTTGGCGATCAATCCCGTAACGCCATGAGCGATTTGCTCCTTGAGCCCGCCAATCGGCGTAGCGATCACAGGCAACCCAGCAGAAAACGCAGCCGCCGCTACACCAGATTGACTGGCTTCAATATAGGGCAGAACAACAGCGTCAGCGTTTTTGAGGTAGTGCGCAATTTCATCGTCGCTTAGCCATTCATTGACGAGCTCAATATTGGGTAAATGTTCGATCATTGCATGCGCCGCACCGAGATCGCCCGATCCCGCAATTGTCAATGTGAATGCGCGCTGCGACGCCAATAGTGTCCGATAGGCCTCGAGCAGCAGTGGCAGGCCCTTATATTCTGTTATCCGTCCGAGAAAGAGAAGGCGAAACGGACGCGCTTCAGGAAAAAAGCGCGCATCATTTTCTGCGTCTGAAAAATCGAACCGCCCATGCGGAATTTTAAAAATGCGTTCTTTTGGGTAGTGGACATGATCGCTCATGACGATCAGAGCGTCGGATGTGTTGACTTGCCACGCCATGGCCTTTGCACGAAGAGGGTAACGATCTCCGGGATGAGGCTCGGCATCGTGAAGGCATAGCACAAAGGGGCAGGCCGAATGTTTAAGAACCGGAAGGGCCGCAAGATCCCAAATTGATTGAAAGGAACATAAGGCCAAATCAGGCTTGAATTGATCCAGAGCATTTTTGAAATCAAACCCAATGCGTGGCAATTTTAAAAGGGCGCAGGCAGCTGATATTCTTCCAGAGAGCGTCTGTTTATCGCCGGTGAATATCGAAACGGGCGTATAGGGATGTGAACCGCTGCGCGCCAAATCTAGGGCCAGATCCGAATGATCAGCCGCGGATAAATGAAGCGCTCTGCCATCAAGACCGGAAAGCGCAGAACCTAAAGCCATCGTAAATTTCGCGCCTG
>RFXE01000018.1 GCA_009921785.1 Alphaproteobacteria bacterium | reverse complement strand
GTTTCCATACGGAGACGACCGCTAAAATTTTAGTCTATGCGACGAGTGGTAAAGTCTACACCATTGACCCGTCAAAACTGCCCGGCGGGCGCGGTTTTGGTGATCCGGTTCGTCTTCTTGTTGATATTGATGAAGGCGCAGAAATTGTTACCGCCTGGCAACATAAAGCGGGTCAAAAACTTTTGTTCGCCTCATCAGCAGGGCGCGGCTTCATTGCGTTGTCGGATGATACCATTGCGAACACACGCAAAGGCCGTCAGGTGTTGAATCTTGATGAGCGTGAATTGGCACGGTTTGTTGTGCCGGTTGAAGGTGATTATGTCGCTGCAATTGGCGAGAACCGTAAATTGCTCTGCTTCCGCCTCTCGGAGATGGTCGAGATGTCGCGTGGTAAAGGCGTGCGCATTCAAAAATACAAAGATGGCGGCATGGCCGATATCAAGGCCTTCAAATTGTCAGAAGGCCTTACATGGAAAGATACTGCCGGTCGCACATGGACAGTTGGCAAGCCTGATATCAAAGAATGGATTGGGAGCCGAGCTGATGCGGGTCGTTTGCCGCCAAAGGGATTTCCGAAGTCAAATAAATTTTCGGTCTGATCAATAATTCGCGATCACGTGTCGGAGTAACGTTCGACACGAGACCAGCCATTTGAGCCGAGACGTTCTTGCGGCAAGAAGCGGGCTTTGTAAGCCATTTTGCGTGAGCCCGGAATCCAATAGCCCAAATAGAGATAAGGCAGGCCACGCCTGCGTGTGCGCTCAATGTGGTCAAGGATCATATAAGTGCCGAGACTGCGTGTTGTCTCGCGCGGATCATAAAAGGAATAGACCATCGACAAGCCGTCGGTGAGCACATCGGTCAAAGCCGTACCTAATAATGGACCTTCAGGCTGACCAAAAAAGCCGGGCTCGCGGCTTCGCCGTCGATAGTCGACAAGCTCAGTATCGACATGGCTGTCTTCAATCATCAGCGTGAAATCGAGAATATTCATATCAATCATACCGCCTTCTGTATGGCGGGCGGAAAGATAAGATCGGAAGAGGCCGTAATGTTCGGCACTCGCGGTATTCGGCATTTCTGTGCCGATAAGATCAGCATTGCGTTCAAGCGCACGGGCGAGATTACGCGATGGCTTAAACTCATCGACCGGAACTCTTACCGATACGCAGGCCGAGCAGCGTTCGCAGGCGGGGCGATAGGCAATCGTTTGAGACCGACGGAAACCGGCTTCTGAAAGAAGATTATTGAGGCTCTTGGCCCGCCGACCGATCAGATGCGTAAAGACCTTCCGTTCCATCTGGTCCGGAATATAGCCGCAGGGACTCGGCGCGGTCATGAAAAACTGGGTCGGATCCTGTGCTTGATTTGTCATCCGGCGTTCCGCAATCGACCCTAAAGCTCTAGCTCAAATAAATGATACGCCTGAGTCACCGCTTCGCGCAATCGCTTTGGGAAAGTCCTTTCGGCCCACATTGGGGGCTAGTCAGCGGGGGTACGTATTTCCTATTATGTCAACCTGATGACAATTTGATCGAACGGGAGCTTAACAGCATGGTGCGTAACGGAATTCGGCTTGCCTTCGTGGCGTGCGTATCTTTGTTTGTCGCGTCTTGTGCCACAACGCCGACCTCTCAAATGGCCGGAGATACAGGCGTCTCAGATGTGTCCTATGAGGCCGTCGGGCTCGTCAATTCCTTCCGCGCGCAACATGGTCTTGGGCCTGTAAGCGTCGATTCCGGAGTTACCGAAGCCGCGCGCTATCAGGCGGTAGCGATGTCGTCGCGTGATGTGCTCTCTCATGAGGTGGCGGGAGACTTTACAACCCGCATGAACAATGCCGGCTTTACCTATGCATTGGCTACAGAAAATGTTGGCGCGGCAGATCGCACGGTTGCCGACTCTATCAATGCTTGGATCCGCTCGCCGCATCATCGCGAAAATATGCTAATGAGAGAGGCCAAATATATGGGCATGATCAGAGCCAGCGCGCCGGGCTCACGCTATCGGACTTATTGGGCGCTTATTCTCACATCCGCTCAGGCAGGGTCGGGCCCAAGGATCATTTATAGCTCGGCCAAGCCTAGCAAGGGCAAAGTGGGCACGCCGTTTGAAAATGATGGCGTCCAGATATTCTTTACGCAACAATAACGAAATCAAGCGCGACTTAGCGCGCGAGTATCTCGGCTACACGCGGCGCAAAATAAGTCAGGATGCCATCAGCGCCCGCACGTTTGAAGGCGAGGAGGCTTTCGAGCATGGCCTTATCGCCATCAAGCCAGCCATTCTGTGCGGCGGCCGTGATCATCGCATATTCGCCCGAGACTTGATAGGCGAAGGTTGGTACGCCGAAATTTTCACGCACGCGTTGGACAATGTCGAGATAGGGCATGCCGGGCTTCACCATGACCATATCGGCGCCTTCCTCGAGATCGAGCGCGACTTCGCGCAATGCCTCTTCACCATTGGCAGGGTCCATCTGATAGGTGCGTTTATCGCCGACCAAAGTCGCCGAGGTACCAATCGCATCGCGGAAAGGGCCATAAAAGGCTGATGCATATTTGGCCGCATAGGCCATGATCTGCACGGCATCGAACCCATTCTCATCAAGCGCGGCGCGGATTGCACCAACTCGCCCATCCATCATATCGGATGGCGCGATGATATCTGAGCCAGCTTCGGCCTGAACCAATGCTTGCTGGGCAAGCTGAAGAACGGTTTCATCATTGAGGATGGTCTCACCAGAGAGCAGACCATCATGGCCATGGCTTGTGTAAGGATCGAGTGCGACATCAGTCATAAGGCCGATTGTGGGAGCAGCTTTTTTGAGCGCTCGGCAAGCTTGGCAAACGAGGTTGTTGGAATTGAGCGCTTCGCTTCCGTTCGGATCACGCTTCGCGGGGTCTGTATAGGGAAAGAGCGCAATCACCGGGATGCCAAGTTTTGCCGCTTTTTCCGCGTCGCGTGCCGCCTCATCGACGCTGACACGTTCAACGCCAGGCATTGATGCTACAGGAACCCGCTTATTGACCCCATCAACAATAAAGATCGGCCAAATGAGATCGTCTGTGGTCAGATGGTTCTCGCGCACCAAACGACGTGCCCAATCCGCCTTGCGGTTACGGCGGGGACGATGCGGCAAAATCAGTCGCGTAGGCTCACGGGACGCCATGATTACAAACTCCATTCCCATCCAAATTTGTATCTTTGGTAAGAACATTACCATTGCCGAGGTTGTCTTCGGAAGGGGAATGGTCGATATTTCTGCTTAGTCCTTAGGGCAGGCGCGGACGCCCGTTTGGGTCCGTAAAGCGGGATCATTCATGGCCATTCATCTCGACGTGTCCCAGACGAGGCTCCATTTTGTTCTGCAGGGCGTCTATCGGGTCTTGGCCATGTTCTGGCTTGTGAAGGGATTTTGGGGCTGGGCGACCCTTGTCGGCGCAGTCGGGCCGGGGCTTCATGTCTTTCAGGCTAATTTTGACCCTGAAACGATCATGAGCGTGGTCTTTGCCATTCTCGATCTGATTGCCGGCGTGGCGCTCTGGATGTCGTGGCGCTGGGGGGCAGGGGTCTGGTTTCTTATCGCAACAGCCTTCGGATTTTCGGCGCTCACGCTTTCGACCCTATTGGCGGTCAAGCTCTTGGCAGTAATTTCTCTTATTCTGGTGACCGCCCATCTTTTGCGGATCTTTTTTGTCCGCGCCCAACCCGAAAAGCGTCTAACCATCGTCTAAATTTCAATTAGTTCATTTTTATTCTTTTGCTTTCCGTCTTGCTTACCCTTCCAAAAGTAAGGATTTCTTAGGGACAAAAATTAAGTCGTCTTTTACGAGCATTCTTATATTCCCTAACGTAATGCGTGTATAACGCAACGGCAATTAAGGATGCAGTCCAATGAATAAGATGGTCAAGATTTCCGCGAGCGACGCTTCGGTTAAGCCTTTGGGATCAGCCGCGCCTGTCTATCTTGAATCGCTCTCCCTCGTGGAACGGCTTCACCGCGGCCTTCTTGATGTCGTGAAGGACGAGTTTGATCGCCGCGGCCGGTCAGACGTTAATCCGGTTCAAGCTTTGCTGTTGTTCAATATCGGCGACAAGGAATTGACCGCCGGCGAATTGCGCACGCGCGGATATTATTTGGGATCAAACGTCTCGTACAACGTCAAGAAACTCGTCGAGACCGGTTATTTGTCGCATGAACGGTCCCGGGTTGACCGCCGCGCGGTCCGTATTCGCCTGACTGAAAAGGGCCAGCAGATCCATGACATTGTGCAAGGGCTCTACTCAAAGCACACACGGACGGTTGAGCGGGTCGGGGGTATAAGTGAGCCAGAGTTCCGCTCGGCGAATGCAATCCTGATGCGGCTTGAGCGTTTTTTCAGCGATAATGTCAAATACCGGCTCTGAGACGTATAATTCGTCCTCCGTCATCAAATTGCCAAAACTCGGGCGCCTAAGGGGCTTCGCTTGCGTATGCGACAGGAATCGTTAACGCGATTCAGCGCATATATTCCCCAAATTGGGCTTCGGGATTTTGAATATGACTGCTTCCTTCGGGACCACACGCCGCGGTTTTTTACGCGGATCGACCGCTTTGGCCGTAATTGCCGCTTTCAGCGCGTCCTCTTGGGCGCAGGACATGCTTGACGATACCGGCGATCAGGCAGAATGGGTCCAAAGCTATGATGCGGCGACCTCCAAGACTCTTGATCGATCAACCGTTCCACTTCTCTCACCGGGAACGATTAGCGCGACCGAGGCTGCTGTCGAGAATTTCAAAATCTTTATAGCCAAGGGCGGCTGGCCCCCGGTTCCGAATGTGCCGCTTAAGCTCGGTATGCAAGATCCCGCCGTTATTGATCTCCGCAAAAGATTAATCGCATCGGGCGATCTCGATCCGGAAGCAGGTCTCTCAGATGTGTTTGATTCATTTGTTGAGACGGGTGTGAAGCGCTTTCAGGAATTACACGGTTTGCGTCCTTCGGGTCTTGTGACGCGTCAAACGATTACGGCGTTCAATATTCCTGCTGATGTTCGTCTGAAACAGTTGGAAGTGAATCTTGTGCGCTTGCGTTCTTACGCATCGAATCCGGGCAAGCGTTTTGTGACGGCCAATATTCCTGGCGCGCTTGTTGAAACGGTAGAAGATGGTGTTGTCCAAACACGCCATGCTGCTGGCGTTGGTAAGATCGACCGACAATCACCGATTATGACGACGCGCGTGATCGATATTAATTTCAATCCGTTCTGGACGGTGCCAGCATCGATCATCAAAAAAGATCTTATTCCGAAGATGCAGGCCAATCCGAATTATTTGACCGAGAATAAGATCCGGATTTTCACCAAGGAAGGCAACGAGCTTCAATCGACCCAAGTTAATTGGAAAACCGATGAAGCGACGCGCTATCAGTTCCGGCAGGATCCCGGTGGCGAATTCAATTCGCTCGGATTTGTCCGCATTAACATTGCTAATCCCTATGGCGTTTATATGCATGATACGCCTGCTAAGGGGATTTTCGGTGATGATTATCGCTTTGTGTCTTCAGGGTGCATGCGCGTTCAAAATGTGCGCGACTATGTCGAATGGTTGTTAAAAGAAACGCCCGGTTGGGCGCGTGAACAAATTGATGACGCGATCCAATCAGGCCAACGTGTTGATGCGAAGCTTACGAAGCCTGTTCCCGTGTTTTGGGTTTATATAACAGCCTGGGCAACGCCTGATGGCCTGATCCAATTCCGCGACGATATTTATAACAAAGACGGATTGGGACAGGTGCCGCTCGTAACAACGGTTAAAGCGACGGACGAGTAATCACTGTTCGGGTGTTGTGCCTTGGCGTTTTAAGATTCGGCCAACATCGGGCGTAAGGATCGGATCGTCGAAGCTCCCCGTTACAGTATAGGGCAGTATCGCGGGCGCGCTTCCATTTTCAGGGTCGGGTCCTGTTGCTAATCCTTCAAGCGTTAAACGACGCTCTCCAATATTGACTTCACCCGTCATCGTCATGCCATTGGGCGCAAAAAGCATTTCTGCTTTTTCAAGTGTTGCCTTGCCATTGGCGATTGTTGCGCTGATATGCGCGCGATCAAAATCGGTCTTTCCGCCTTTCATATCGCGAATGGCGGAAAGGGGGCGCGTCTCGATACGTTTGAGAACATTGGCGAGATTAATACCATTCAATGTGCCATTCGTGATCGACACATCGGTATTGCCCGACAGCGCTTTCATGATGCTTTCTGATGTTGTGCCACGCGATTCAAAATCGAATTTGCCTTCAGTCGTGCCTTCGATTTTTCGCATATCCATAAAAGCGAGCGTTGCTTGCGCCAAATCGATATTGTCGAAACTGCCGTGAGCCACGACGCGATAGCCCTCATTAGCAGGTTGGATCGACACTTTGCCTTTGGCGGATCCTTGAAAGATTTTTGATCCGCCCAGCGTCAGATCCAAAGCACGATCTTTCGCAATGATTGACACCGCCAGATTGGCGATGCGGACAATGCCGAGATTCACGCGTTCGGCCGACAGGCGCACATCGAAATCTTGTTCAGGTGTTAAACCGCTTGCGAGCGGATCGGTCCGCCATCCTTGCGCTTGTTTCGGCCAAAGCGGGCGCAAGAATTCAGTGACATCCATGTCGCCGGCTGAAAGACTTCCGAACACCAGCGGCCGTTGACCAGCAACATCAATCCCGATCCCGCCCTTCATCTCAATTTTACCGAGGCTGATATCGGCGTCCCGGATGGCAACGCGATCGCCCGTCATTTCAGCCATGCCTTTGACCGAAAGTGGCGTGGTGAAAGTCAAAGGGGGATCAATTTCGATCCATGCACCCAGCCGGTCGAGCGCTTTGATCGCTAAATCGCTCTTACCGGTGAAATGAAGTTCGGGCGCCGTCGTCAGCGCTCCCTCTAGCGTCAATGTGACCGGTGCGCTCTTGATTGTAAGAGACGCCGCCTTCGTTCCGATCTTTGAATCTGTCGGGTCGATACGGCTCGACAGGTCGATGGCCTCATTCTTCCACACGGTTCTAAGGTCGAGTGTTAGTCGTCCCGACGATGAAAGGGACAAATCCGCATCGATCTTTTCAACCAGCGCGAGCGGGATATCGCCCGAAATCATGACACGCCCGGAGCGGATAGAAACTGTATCAAGCGCCCGCGCTTCGTGAATCTCAGACGCTGCGATCAACCCACCGAGAAGGGTAACGGCGCTTTGTCTTGTATCAGGTACGCTTGAAGGGGGCAGCATAAGGACGAGTTCGTTGATCGTCAGGCTTGAGGCGGAGAGCCCGCCTGACAGTAACCCCATAACGCCGACCGGCGCAGACGCTGTTCGCGCCTTGATCAAAATTTTATCTTTTTTTGAGATGGTTAGGCTACTTATCTCAAGTGTTGGACGAGGTAAAACTGATAAAGATGCGGAAAGATCGAGCGTTACATCAGGGCCGAAAAGCGCGCTCAAAGTGGGCCGCAATAGGCGTGCTGCCCGCTCGCCATCGACGGGGACGGAGATGAGGCTGCCAGCGCCGAGCAGGACGATTAAAAGGAGGACCGCGATGCCGAGGCGTCGTCCTTGTCGCTTTATGTCAAATTCTCGCATCGATGCGGGCTATCTTTTTCCGACTCCAAACTCGGTATACATCGCCTGTGGGGTGACCGGAAGCAATCGGAAGTAGACGCTACGGGATAATAAACGGGGGAACGGACTATGCGGCAGGATCCACTTTGGCGGCCCACGCCTGAGCGCGCGGCGTCGAGCGAGATGGCCAAGTTCCGGACCTTTTTCAGCGGGCGCCTTGGTCAGGTTCTTCCTGATTATCCCGCGCTCCATCGGGCCTCGGTCGAAGAACGCGGTCTGTTCTGGTCAGCTCTATGGGATTATTGCGGGGTCATCGGCGAAAAGGGCGGCCGTCCCTTGGGCGAAGACCGGATGCCCGGCGCTCAGTTTTTCCCTGACGCGCGCTTGAATTACGCCGAAAATCTGTTGCGGGACGCGGATGATCGCGAGGCGATTGTGTTTCGTGCTGAAGACCGCGTCGAGCGCCGGATGACCCGCCGCGAGCTTCTGCTGGCAGTTGGCAAGGCGCAGCGCTTTTTAGAATCCAAAGACGTTGGTGTCGGCGATCGGGTGGCAGCGATGCTGCCCAATTGTCCTGAAGCGATTGTGATGATGTTGGCAACCGCCTCGATTGGAGCCATTTGGTCGTCTTGCTCGCCCGATTTCGGCGCGCGCGGCGTGCTTGATCGCTTTTCGCAGATCGAGCCAAAAGTGTTCATTGGTTGCGATGGCTATTTCTATAACCGGCAGCGTCTATCGATCCGCGATAAAATCGCTGAAATTCTTCGTGATCTTCCGACTGTTGAAGCCTCATTGATTATCGATCTCATTGGCGAGGCGGAGGATGTTGCTGCATCTCTCCCAAAGGCGGTTGCTTATTCATCAATTATGGAGACTTCCGAGGACGTAGCAATAAGATTTGTTCCTCTTCCCTTTAATCATCCGCTTTTCATTCTGTTCTCATCGGGCACAACTGGCATTCCGAAATGTATCGTTCACGGGGCAGGGGGAACACTCCTACAGCATCTAAAAGAACACCGTTTACATTCGGGCAATGGTGAAGGCGATCGTGTATTTTATTTCACGACGCTCGGATGGATGATGTGGAATTGGTTGGTCTCTGCACTCGCTTGTGGATCAACATTGATTTTGTTTGATGGCTCGCCCTTTGCGCCAAGGCCGACCGTTCTTTTTGATTATGCTGAAAAAGAGCGTGTGACCTTTTTTGGCACTTCGGCAAAATATCTCGACTCCTCCCGGAAGCTTGATCTTAAGCCCCGTGAGACTCATGATTTGTCTTCACTGCGCGCTTTGGCTTCAACTGGATCGCCGCTTGCTGCCGAAACATTTGAATGGGTCTATCAGGCGATTAAAAGTGATCTCCATCTTGCTTCGATCTCAGGGGGCACAGATATCGTCTCCTGTTTTGTGCTTGGCGATCCGACATCACCCGTCTATGCAGGAGAGATTCAACGCGCCGGTTTAGGAATGGCCGTTGATATTTTTGATGATGAGGGTCATCCTTTATCATCGGGTAAAGGCGAACTTGTTTGCAAAAAAGCTTTTCCCTCTATGCCGATTTCATTCTGGAATGATCCGGAAGGCAAAAAATATCGCGCTGCCTATTTCGATCGGTTTTCGGGGCTTTGGCATCATGGTGATTTTGCCGAATGGACAGCGCATGGCGGGTTGATCATTCATGGCCGTTCGGATGCCACGCTTAATCCTGGTGGTGTAAGGATTGGTACCGCCGAAATTTATGCACAAGTAGAACAAATACCCGAAGTCATCGAAGCGCTCGCGATTGGGCAAGACTTCGCCGGTGATGTGCGTGTCATTCTTTTCGTGCGGCTGCGCGAAGGCGTGACGTTAAATTCCGAATTGCAGGAGCGCATACGCAAACAGATCCGAACCGGTGCGAGCCCGCGCCATGTGCCGCAGAAAATTATTGAGATTGCTGATATTCCGCGTACCAAATCAGGCAAGATCACTGAATTGGCCGTGCGCGATATTATTCATGGGCGCGAGGTTAAAAATCGTGAAGCGCTCGCTAATCCCGAAGCACTGGATCTTTATCGAGATCTTCCAGAATTAAGGTCTTAAGCGCGTTAAGCCGCCATTGCCTGTTTGGCGCGCACAGCAGGGCGTCGCTCCGGTAATGACGGGTCGGTCCAATTCGGTGTTTGACCGATGAGAAGATCGAGAAATGGAATTGCGTAATCGGGGTTATCGCGAATATTTTCGCGAATGCTTTCCCATACGCGGCGATCAGTGCTCGCATCCGATAGGGGCGGCGCGCCATCGAAATCCTGTTTCAAAACTGAAAGCGCGACACCCAAGCAATAGCTTGCATAGATGGAGCCCTCAGGCCATGCGGCTAGATCGGGATCAACCGTATCATTGACGTTGGAAAGCGAAAGCGGCGCGTGACGGAAGAGTTCTGCCAACATGCGTCCTGCGGCATAACAGACGAAATCACGACGATCCGCTTCGGCAATTTCACGCGTCACGTGAAAATTATCGACCCATGCTAGAAATGCGGCGTGAAGTTTTGTGCGATCTGTGCGGCTTGTGATGCCGGTATTCTCTAAGCGAAGCGCAAGATTGCGGCGAAACGAAGCTTCAAAAAAGCGGAGCTCACGCACGCGATGGCGTACATCTTGTTCACGAGCTAATTCTGGCAAGATTGGCAAACGCATCGCTCAAGCCTCGGCAAGATGAGGAGCTAAGAGTTTTAATTCAGCAGCCAAAGCGGCAGCCGGATCAAACCCATCCATGATCGCGTCAAATGTACTTTGACGCAAGGCCATGACTTCAGCGGCAATCTCAAGCGCGCCCATAATTGCGGCACTGTCATGGTTGGGCGATAAAGCGAGAAGGGCTTCTGCGAGCGCAAGTGCGGAGAAAATGCGGAAGGGAAAGTGTCGATCGTCTGATTCAGAAATCGCTCCCGATTGAGCTAAGCGCAGCGCTTGGTCTGCGAGATACGCAAAATGATTTTCAGAATTTGCGCGATTATCAGATGATGAGAGCGCCGTCTCCGCCCAAACACGCGCAATGGGGCGTTCGAGAAGAAGCGTGTCGTTATGGCCCATCCGTTTCATGAGATAACGCGCGGCTTGATAGCGCGCCTGAACAAAGGTCGCGCGATCAGCGTGTCGCCCCTCAACAAGTGCTAACAGCGCATCATCCTGTTGGGGGTCGATGATATCGCGGGCAAGTGAAGAGCCAAATTTTGCGGCTTTGCGTGTTTCGCGCACGAGTTCGGCGGCCAGCGCCAGTGGGGACAGCGGCAATGGGAAGGGCGACGCGGCAGCATTTTGGGCGAGCGATTCAAGATCGCGCGTCGGATCGAGCTGCCGGAGGTTATGACGAAGACCGCGCAGAAGATCTTTGACGAGGCGCGGTGCCTCCTCAAGAACATCTGGAAATTGGGGTCGGGTCATAGATTCAACTCACGGGACGAAATCAAAGGCGAATGTCGCTTCAGTTTATAATCAGAAACGGGTTCCGACGCACCCCATGAATTCAGGGCAACGCTTTTGGAAAGGGCCTTGAGGCGGAATAAGGAATTTGGCTGGGGGACCTGGATTCGAACCAAGATTAACGGAGTCAGAGTCCGCTGTTCTACCGTTGAACTATCCCCCAACGGGACCAAAATAGGCACGCGGAGGAGTTAAGTCTCCGCGCCAAAGGTTGCGCGCTGTTTAGCGAAGCTCCCCCCGAATGACAAGCCAAGCCTGTCATCATGACTAAAATTTCACGTGCCGTGGCGGCTTAGCTCTGCCATAAGAACGCGTCTTCTCCCCGATTTTCACGGTTTTCCTGTCATGAGTGATCGTCCGATGATCCGCCCGGCTTTTTCAAAATTTACGGCATTAGTGACGCTTCTTGCGGCATTCGCGAGCCCCGCAGTGGTTTTCGCCCAGCAAAGTGGCACGCCGCAGGGTGGTGCTCAACAAGGGGGCGCTTCGCAAAGGATCGTTCCCGTACTTCTGGGGACCGCTAAACGTGAGGCCGTTCCCGTCCAGTTTGAGACCATCGGAACCGTGCAGCCCGTGGCATCTGTCACATTGCGTCCGCGGGTTGAAGGCCAAATTCTTGAAATCAGCTTTGCCGATGGTGCCTTGGTAAAGGCGGGCGATGTTCTCGTTCGTCTCGATTCACGCGGTATCGATGCGCAAGTGCGGCAGGCAGAAGCGACTGTGCAACGCACGACCGCGCAGCTTGAGCAAGCGCAGCGCGATGTGAGCCGCAATGAGGCTTTGGCCGCCAATGAGTTTGCTTCAAAGGTTAATCTTGAAAATGCGAAAACGCAGGTGGCTGCTTTCAATGCGCAATTAGCGTCGGATCGCGCTGCCCTCGATAATCTGAGAGTGACGCAAAGCTATTATACGATTGCAGCACCGATCAGTGGCCGCGCCGGTGTTGCCGGATTAAAACCCGGCAATATCGCGAAGACAGGTGATGGCAGTGTACCATTTACCGTAATCAACCAGATCTCGCCGATCTATGTTGCGTTCAGCACACCGCAACGGTTCTTGCCGGATCTCAAATCGGCGCTCGGCAATGCCGGATCAAGTGTTGAAGCGACCATTCAAGGTGTAGGCGAAAAGGTAAAAGGCAAAATCGCGGTTATTGATAATGCCGTCGATACGACCTCCGGTACCGTGATGGTGCGCGCGATATTTGATAATGAGAAAGAAGCGCTGTGGCCGGGCGCGTTGTGCAATGTGCGCGTCACATTGAAAGTAATCGATAACGCCGTGACGGTGCCGCGCGAAGCAGTACAAACAGGACCGCGTGGCACTTATGTCTATATTGTCGATAAAGATGTCGCGAAGCTGAAGCCCGTTAAGACGGGACGCACAGTGAATAACAGAACCGAGATCACCGAGGGACTTTCGGGCGATGAGCAAGTCGTCACGGATGGCCAAATTCAATTAACCGATGGCGTGAAGATTGAACCCAAAGGTTCTTCGACGGGAGCACCCTAATGTCTCTCTCGGAACTCTGTATCCGCCGACCGGTGATGACGACGCTCATCACGTTGTCATTCATCGTCTTTGGCCTATTTGCCTATCGCTTGCTAGCGGTTGCCGCTTTACCGCGCGTGGATTTTCCGACGATTAGCGTGTCGGCCAATTTGCCGGGGGCAAGTCCGGAGAGCATGGCGTCGTCTGTGGCAGCGCCGCTTGAGCGGCAATTTTCGACGATCTCCGGCATTACCGCGATGACGTCGATCTCGAGTCTCGGATCGACCAATATCACGTTACAGTTTGATCTTGATCGCAATATCGACGGGGCAGCGCTTGATGTGCAAGCCGCCATCAGCGGGTCGTTGCGACGCTTGCCGCCCGATCTTCCTAATCCGCCCAGTTTCAGAAAAGTTAATCCGGCTGATCAGCCGGTGCTCTTCATCGCGTTGACCTCTGACACGATGCAATTATTGCAGGTGAATGATTATGCCGAGCAAATTTTGCAGCAGCAGATTTCACAAATTAATGGCGTTGCGCAAGTTCAAGTTTTTGGATCGCAAAAATATGCAGTGCGCGTGACTGCTGATCCTGAAGCGGTATCCGCACGCGGATTGTCGTTCGCCGATATTCAAAAGGCAGTGTCGTCTGCGAATTCGAACCAGCCTACGGGAACTCTGCGCGGCACAGAACGCAATGTTACGATTGAGGCTTCGGGACAATTAAAAAGTGCCGCTGATTATGGCGCAATCATCGTCAGTTCAAAGAATGGCGTACCGGTAAAACTTGAAGACATCGCGACTGTTCGTGACTCCGTTGAGAACGATCAGACAGCGAGCTGGTATGGCACAAAGAGATCGCTCGTATTGGCAGTTTTCCGTCAATCCGACGCCAATACGGTCGATGTCGTTGATCAAGTGAAAGCAAAATTGCCGCAATATCGCGCTCAGCTTCCGGCGTCGATCACAATGGATGTGCTTTCCGATCGTTCGATTCCAATCCGCGAAGCGGTGGCCGATGTGCAAGTCTCGCTGGGCATTGCGATGGTTCTTGTTGTTTTGGTGATTTTTCTTTTTCTCAAATCGCTTTCGGCAACCATTATCCCGGCGCTGGCCTTGCCCGTGTCACTCATCGGCACATTTGCGGCCATGTATGCCTTCGGTTACTCTATTGATAATATCTCATTGCTCGCTTTGACGCTCTCTGTCGGTTTCGTCGTCGATGATGCGATTGTGATGCTTGAAAATATCATGCGTCACATTGAAGAGGGGATGAAGCCCTTTGACGCCGCCTTGAAAGGTTCTCGAGAAATTGGCTTTACGATTATCTCGATCACACTATCACTTGTCGCGGTTTTCATTCCGGTCTTTTTTATGGGTGGCGTTGTCGGTCGCGTGTTCCGAGAATTTGCCGGAACGATTTCGGTAGCCATTCTCGTTTCAGGATTTGTGTCTCTCACATTGACGCCGATGATTTGTGCACGAATTCTGCGCGAGCATAAGCCAGACCGTCAGGAGGGAGCTTTTTCTCGCATCGTTGATATGGGGTTTAATGCGGTTCTCGCGCTTTATCGCGTCGCGCTGGATGTTGTGATCCGTTTCCGGTTGGTTGCTCTCATTTTAACGATCGGTACGATCGGTGTGAGCGGATGGCTCTATGTTCAAGTTCCCAAGGGATTTTTCCCGCAGGAAGATACCGGCCTGTTGCGCGCCTCTGTTGAAGCCGCACCTGATGTGTCATTTTCTTCAATGGCAGCTTATCAAGTCAAATTGAACGAAGCGATCAGCAAAGATCCCGCCATTGATTATTTCACCGCCGCTGCTGGTTTTGGGTCAACCAATCAAGGGTTTATGTTTATCCAGTTAAAGCCACGTCAGCAACGCGATGATATGGGCAAGATTATTGCGCGATTAAGAAAAGCGTCATCGGGAATTCCGGGTATCAACGCGGTTTTTGTTCCAATCCAGAATTTCAATTTGAATGCGGGTCGTCTCGCGCGTGCGCAATATCAATATACGATGCAATCGTCAGACATCAGCACGCTATTTGCAGCTGTTCCTAAAATACTTGAACAGTTTCGCAAGACGCCTGAGCTGCGCGATGTGACGGGGGATCTTCAGATTGCCAATCCGCAAATCGTTGTTGATCTTGATCGCGAGAAGGCTGCCAATCTAGGTGTGACATCGGAGCAAGTGCGACAGACGCTTTATAATGCGTTTGGTTCGCGTCAAATTTCTACAATCTACACTGCCTCTTCCGATTATGCAGTCATCCTCGAAGCCAATCGCGATTATCAATCTGATCCGGCGGCCTTGTCACGGCTCTTCGTTAAGAATGCGACCGGACAAAATGTACCGCTAGAAGCGGTTGCGAATATCCGCCGCAATATTGGCCCTTTGTCGATCAACCGACAATCGCAGCAGCCTGCCGTCACATTATCCTTCAATCTCGCGCCGGATGTGGCTTTGGGTCAGGCCGTTGAAGCGATCCGTAAAGCCGAGAAAGTTGCAGGACTTCCCTCGACGATCATCACGGGTTTTGCGGGCTCGGCACAGCAATTCCAAGATTCACTGAAAGGGCAGGGCCTTTTGATTATGGCTGCTGTTCTTGTGATCTATATTGTTCTTGGGGTTCTCTATGAGAGCTTTATTCATCCCATCACAATTCTGTCTGGACTTCCGTCTGCAGGGTTGGGTGCCTTGCTAGCGCTTCAAATCTATAAGCTTGATCTCTCCGTGATTGCGATCATCGGCATTTTGATGCTCGTCGGCATCGTCAAAAAGAACGCCATCATGATGGTAGATTTTGCGATTGAGCGACGGCAAGCAGGAGCAGATGCCTTAAGCGCCATCCGCGAGGCGGCGCTTGTGCGTTTCCGTCCGATCATGATGACGACATTCGCGGCTTTGTTTGGCACCTTGCCGATTGCCTTAGGCAGCGGCGCCGGATCCGAATTGCGGCAGCCGCTCGGGATTGCTGTTGTCGGTGGTCTCGCCGTGTCGCAGATTCTGACGCTTTTCATCACGCCGGTCGTTTATATCTATCTTGATAGGCTCGATAGTTATTTCAAAGGCCGCGCTAAAGCGGCACCCGTCATTGGGTCCGAAGCCGTTTGAATT
>RFXE01000170.1 GCA_009921785.1 Alphaproteobacteria bacterium | reverse complement strand
AGGCCCAACTCTCTCACCAATACTCGATTGCAGCCAAAGAACGAGATCAGCACGGTTGAGCTGATCAAGCGTACGCCTGATCCCCTCATTCTCGATCTCATCGGCGCTTTCGCGTATTCCGGCACTATCAATTAACAGGACCGGAAGACCCTTCAGATCGAGTCTGACCTCAATCACATCGCGTGTCGTACCGGGACGATCGGAAACAATTGCAACGTCCCGGCTCGCTAGCGCATTTAAGAGCGTCGATTTTCCTGAATTGGGGGGTCCTGCGAGTAAGACAACAAAACCATCCCGAATTCGCTCACCCCAAGATGCCTTAGAAAGCGCATCCCGCATATCCTTAGCCAATGAGAATAAAATCGCTCGGGCAGAGGCAAAAACAGCCGTGTCAACATCTGCCTCATCAGAAAAATCCAGATCAGCATCAAAAAGCGCCATGGCTCTAATAAGCTCATCGCGCCAGCGATCTGACTCGCGCGTGAGGCCGCCCTGCAATTGTCGCAAGGCCTGTCGGCGCTGGATCTCGGTTTCAGCATCAATTAGGTCGGCTAGCCCTTCAACTTCAGACAGATCGAGTTTTCCATTCTCGAAAGCACGACGGGCAAACTCACCAGGCTCCGCAATTCGAAATCCCGAAAATGAAGACAACCGATTAAGACACGCACTCACGACGGCGGGTGACCCATGAACATGGAATTCGGCCACATCTTGACCCGTAAAACTATCGGGGCCATCGAAATAAAGACAAAGCGCCTGATCAATCGGCGCGCCGCCTTTATCTTTCAGGATTCGCAATGCCGCTTGCCGCGCCGGAGGAACGGAACCAGCCATCTCTTGAAAGGCTAACTTCGTACCCGACCCAGAAATACGAATGATCGATACGCCAGCACGACCCGGCGCTGTTGCGGGAGCAAATATTGTTTCCGAAAAATCCTGATCTTTGCGGGTCATCTACCCGCCTCCATCAGTTCGATCACGTATTCATTGAATCGAAGAAATCAGAATTGGTTTTTGTCTGACGCAATTTGTCGGCAAGAAACTCGATCGCATCGACCGTACCCATCGGATTGAGAATGCGCCGCAGCACATACATCTTTTTGAGGACATCCGGTGCGACGAGCAACTCTTCCTTACGCGTTCCGGAACGTGTGATGTCGAGCGCTGGGAAGACGCGTTTATCTGAAACTTTACGATCAAGAATAATTTCAGAGTTACCGGTGCCTTTGAACTCTTCGAAGATCACTTCGTCCATACGGCTACCCGTATCAATCAACGCCGTTGCGATGATCGTAAGAGATCCGCCCTCTTCAATGTTGCGCGCAGCACCAAAGAAACGCTTCGGACGCTGCAATGCATTTGCATCAACACCACCCGTCAAAACCTTACCTGATGACGGAACAACCGTGTTGTAAGCGCGGCCAAGGCGCGTGATGGAATCAAGCAAAATCACAACATCACGACCATGCTCAACAAGTCGCTTTGCTTTCTCAATGACCATCTCGGCGACTTGAACGTGACGCTGTGCCGGTTCATCAAAAGTCGATGACACAACTTCGCCCTTAACCGAACGCTGCATATCGGTGACTTCTTCAGGGCGTTCATCAATCAAGAGCACAATCAAATAGCACTCGGGATGATTGGTCGTGATCGACTGCGCAATATTCTGCAAAAGAACCGTTTTACCAGTACGTGGAGGCGCAACGATCAATCCACGTTGGCCTTTACCGATTGGAGAAACGATATCGATAACACGCGCCGAGAAATCCTTCCGGGTCGGATCTTCAATCTCAAGCTTCAACCTTTTATTCGGATAAAGCGGCGTCAAGTTATCGAAGTTAACTTTATGACGCGCCTTCTCAGGATCTTCGAAATTGATTGTGTTGACTTTGACGAGAGCAAAATAACGCTCGCCGTCTTTAGGGCCTCTAATCTGGCCTTCAACTGTATCGCCTGTTCTCAATCCAAAGCGGCGAATTTGCGCGGGCGAAACATAGATATCGTCCGGACCGGCAAGATAATTTGAATCAGGTGATCGCAAAAAGCCGAAACCATCTGGCAAAACTTCAACAACACCTTCACCAATAATCTCGGTTTCATTCGCAGCCAACTGCTTCAATATAGCAAACATCAATTCCTGTTTGCGCATCGTGCCGGCATTTTCGACCGCATGTTCTTCGGCAAAAGCGAGAAGATCTGTAGGCGATTTACGCTTGAGATCCTGAAGTTTCATTTCGCGCATGAAACACCTTAAAAACAGCGCGCAGAATTCTGCTCACGCCTGAAAATTTCGGATGAAAACGAATTAAACCCACGATGACCGAAACACGGTACTCGACCGGTCAGACAGGACGCTGTCTCAAGACAATCGAGGGATTCCAGAAAGGAATACAAAGTCGATATATTGAATTAACGACAAGAGCAAGGGGCTCTGTTTCACAAGATCAGGGTTTGAAAATCACAAGTCCGACGGCAAAAATCATGAGAACAGTCGGGATCTCATTCACAATACGGAAATAGCGATGAGTTCTGATATTCCGATCTTCAGCAAAGAGCCTTACATGGCGGGCTAAAAGCCCATGAACGCCGCTCATAATCAGAACCGCGAGCATTTTTAAACTGAACCATGTTTGAGTGAAAAATTGCTGCTCAAATGCGATCCATAGGCCACAAATCCACGCGACAATCATCGCTGGCGTCATAATCGCCTTTAACAACCGCCGTTCCATGACTTTAAAGAGCTCTGAGGTCTCAGAACCAACTGCCACCCCCGCGTGATAGACGAAAAGGCGCGGCAGATAGAGTAACCCCGCCATCCATGAGATCACGGCAAGGACATGAAGGGTTTTGATCCAGAAATAAAGCACCAGAATTAACCCCTGATCCGCCGCAATAGTCTTTCGACATTTTCAATAGGCGTTTCGGGAACAATGCCGTGGCCAAAATTGAAGATATGGCCGCCACCCGAAAACGCCTCAAGGATTGCGTCTGTCTGACGATCAAGATTATCGCCACCCGCAACAACCGCGAGCGGGTCCAAATTGCCTTGAACCGGAAGGATCGGCTGCACAGCCTTTGCTGCCCACTGCGGATCAACGCCCCAATCGAGCCCAACCGCATTAGCACCTGTCTCGCGGGCATAGCGAACGTGATTGCCGCCCGACCCCCTACCAAAAACGATAAATTTCATATCGGGATATTTTTGGCGAACGCCCTTGATAATCCGCGCTATGGGCTCAATGGAAAACTTTCCTATTCCATCACCCGTCAACGCGCCTGCAAAGCTTTCAAAAATCTGGATGGCATCAACACCCGCTTCAGCTTGACGGATGAGATATGCGATTGACGCATCAACCAGGCGATCGATCAATTGCTGCACATAGAGCGGGTTCCGATAAGCAAGTAACCGGCTTGGCGCCAGTTCCGGCGTTCCCTTACCCGCAATCATATAGCTCGCAACCGTCCAGGGCGCGCCACAGAACCCTAAAAAGGTCGTTTCTTTGGGTAAAGCTGACCGAATGCGCCGAATAGCCTCAAAAACAGGACTTAATCGTTCGAGATCAATTTCCTTATGGATTTCGCCAAAATTCAGGCTGGGATCCAAAGGTTGAAGTTTGGGACCTTCATTTTCAACAAAATGGACCGGAAGTCCCAGAGCATCAGGAACGACAAGAATATCTGAGAAAAGAATTGCCGCATCAAAACCGAACCGCCGGATGGGTTGGAGCGTTACCTCCGTAGCCAAATCAGGCGAGTAACAAAACTCGATAAAATTTTTCGCTTTAGAACGAACTTCTCGGTACTCTGGAAGATAACGACCAGCCTGCCTCATGATCCAAATTGGAGGTCGATCAAATTTCTGACCATCCAATACTGCGAGTAGTTTCTTGGTCTGAAGGGGTTTTGAACTGGTCAATTTAGATCCTTTAAAGGTCTTAAGTTTCTGTTTTTGTTAGAAAGGGTTTAACGAGAATAGGGATTTGTCCCCCGTTTATCCAATATTTTTTCACAAAATCACTGTTGAACTTAGTTCCACTTGAAAATCAAATCCATATAAAATTAGTCATATTTATCAATTACTTATAAATTTCTTACCGTAATATTTTTTCTATCTGCCCCCACTATCCCCACTATCAATATTAGACCGGTCAAACTTGTCCCATGGCTTTGCATTGGGGATGAAAAAGAGGCCTAAGCGGGAAAGCGACCTTTAAGGGCAGAATTTCTTCCGGGTTTTCCCCATGCGTACATTTACGATACACAGGCTTTAAGCCAGTTAACCAAGGCCAACTCCGTGGACCGTAGCTATTTCCATCTGCATCTTGTTTCAG
>RFXE01000169.1 GCA_009921785.1 Alphaproteobacteria bacterium | reverse complement strand
TAACGTAATATTACGTTAGGTCATCTAATTATTAGATTAACTCATTATTAACAATCTTAAGTCGCTGTGTTATTTCGTTCCGGCTTGAGCGGATGTGCCCTTTTTTGTCGGCATTGCCCGTGGTGAGCTGAGCACTTTGACCGCACTAATTTTTTCGTCACCCGTTTTATTTCTGGAATTTGCTATGAGCGTCCCACGGTCGCCAAACGAGCAAAAACGTATCAAGCATGCCGCGCTTCTCGCGGCAAAGCCTGACGCGCGTTTTCTTGTTCAGTTGATCGCTGGCCCAAACGCACGCGGCGTTGACCAAAAAAACAAAACGGCGCCCTATCAAGGCGCCGCCGCTTATTCTTCAGTGATGGATTCGAACCTCGCGGTCCGCGCGCCATTGCGGGCGGACTCGCTCAATCACGCCGCCTGATTTCAGGCTTCTTTTTTCGCCTTCAAAATCTGACGCCCCTTATACATGCCGGTCTTGAGATCGACATGATGAGGACGACGCAATTCGCCCGAGTCCTTGTCTTCGACATAGGTCGGGGCAGCAAGCGCGTCAGCAGAGCGGCGCATGCCACGCTTCGAAGGGGAAGTTTTTCGTTTAGGAACGGCCATCGGAAACTCCGTGTCGGATCGGCTGAAGGGCACGGTCAGACCATGCCGGAATGAATTCGGAAGCCGGGCTTATACAGAGAAGCTCACGACCTGGCTAGACTGAAGGGTGCTTTCATTTCGAAAAATTCTGCCCGATCTTACCCCTGCTTGACCCTGAACCCCCCATCGGGCAAGCCGAAATGGAAAGAACGCGGAAAATTGAGGTAAAATCCAATGGTGGGTGCGGCCGATCTTTTTCAAACAGGACTTCAAGAGACGGGACAGGCGGTCGAGGCGCTGCTCGAACGCCTTCTGGATAATGCCGCTCTTAAAGGTGAAACCACGCGCCCAGCCCGCCTTTTGGCGGCCATGCGGCATGGCGCGCTAGGTGGCGGTAAGCGTTTACGCCCCTTTCTGCTCATTGAGAGCGCGCGGCTCTGCGGCGCCTCACCAGATGCCGCCCTTCTCGCCGGAGCGGCGCTTGAACTCGTTCATTGCTATTCACTCGTCCATGACGATCTGCCCGCCATGGATGATGACGACTTACGCCGAGGCCGGCCAACCGTTCACAAAGTCTATGATGATGCGATGGCAATTTTGGCCGGGGACGCGCTTTTAACCCTCGCCTTCGATGTCATGAGCCGACCGGAAATTCATGCCGACCCAACTGTGCGGCTCGAACTCGTCATCGGCCTTGCGCGGGCATCAGGCCTCGGCGGCATGGCGGGCGGACAAGCGCTCGATCTCGAAGCTGAGGGGCGTTATGAAACGGACCGCAAACCGCTCACGCTTTCCGAAGCTGACATTCGTCAATTGCAAGCGATGAAGACGGGCGCACTGCTTCTTTACGCCGTCGAAGCGGGGGGCATTCTTGGCCGCGCCGACCAAACGAAGCGCACAGCGCTCACGGCCTATGGACGAGCCGTCGGTGCGGCCTTTCAAATTGCCGATGATATTCTCGACGTTGAAGCCGATACCGCAACACTCGGCAAAGAAGCGGGCAAAGATGCTGATCGAGGCAAAGGCACCCTTGTTCAACGCTTGGGGCTTGATGCAGCAAAAGCGGAACGCGATCGTCTCGCGCGCACGGCACTTGAAGCGCTTTCATCCTTTGGATCAGACGCCGATATTTTACGTACAACAGCGCGTTTCATTGTAAGCCGAGGACATTAAATCAATGAGCAGCCATCAATCGGCTTTCCCAAGATTAGTCGTCGGACATGCACGTCTCTTTATGAGCATTGGCTTTGGATTAATCATCGTTGCGCTCTTACCGGACTCTTTGCGGCTCCTCACACGCTTGGTGCTCGGTTGGGACACACTCACGTTATCCTATGTCATCACAACCGGATTTTTAATGATCCGCTCCGATGTATCTTATTGTCGTCATCGCGCTGCCCTTTACGATGAAGGCGATTGGATCATTTTGATGGTGACAATGATTGGAGCTATCGCCAGTTTTTTTGCGATCATTTCCGAGCTTGGTGCGAGTAAAGCGGCGGGTCAGGCTTTCTTGCCGACCTTCATATTTACCGCATCAACGGTCGCGCTCTCTTGGGTCTTCACCCATATGATCTTCGCGCTTCACTATGCCAATCTTTATTATCGCACCAATGCCAAAGGCGAGCATGGCGGGCTTTTATTTCCGGGCGAGCGTGAACCCGATTATCGCGATTTTCTCTATTACGCGTTCGTCATTGCATGCGCAGCACAAACGGCAGATGTCTCGACACTCTCCCCAGCGATGCGGCGCGTCACGCTTGTTCATTGCGTAACGGCCTTCGCCTTTAATTCTGCCATCCTTGCCTTGATGATCAACATTACCGCCGGATTGATGGGATAAACCTTACATTGTTGCGCCGATAGTCCAGGGCACGAATTCAGCATCGCCATAACCGAGCTCTTCCGATTTCGAACGCGTGCCAGAAGCCACTTCGAGCACTTTCGCAAAGATTTCTTTGCCCTTATCTTCAATCGAAACGCCATCAAGAATATCACCGCAATTGATATCCATATCATCAGTCATCTTGCGATAGATCTCACTGTTGGTTGCAAGCTTGATCGACGGCGTGGGCTTACAGCCATAGGCCGAACCGCGACCGGTCGTGAAGCACAGGATATTCGCGCCCCCCGCAACTTGTCCCGTTGCTGATACAGGATCGTAGCCGGGGGTATCCATGAACACAAAGCCTTTAGTATCAACCTTTTCAGCATATTCATAAACACCGGTCATGGTTGTCGTACCGCCCTTCGCCGCAGCACCCAATGACTTTTCAAGAATGGTTGTTAATCCGCCGAGCTTGTTGCCTGGAGATGGATTATTATTCATCTCCATCTTGTTGCGCGATGTGTAATCTTCCCACCATTTGATGCGCTCAACGAGCTTTTCACCGACTGCGCGATTAGACGCGCGTCGTGTGAGCAAATGTTCTGCACCATAAATTTCCGGCGTCTCTGAAAGAATGGCCGTACCGCCATGACGAACGAGTTCATCAACGGCTGCGCCGAGTGCAGGATTGGCGGTGATGCCCGAATAACCATCCGAGCCGCCACATTGCAAAGCGAGCATCAATTCGGAAGCCGGAACAGTTTCGCGCCTTGCTTTGTTAGCAATCGGCAACATGGTTTTCACCGCATCAACACCAGCCGCAACAGTTTTCTTTGTGCCGCCGGTTTCTTGAATCGTCATTGTGCGGAACGTATCGCTTTCAACAATGTTGTAAGCTTCTTTCCAACGCCCGATCTGGAATCCTTCGCAGCCGAGGCCGACCATCAACACACCTGCAACATTGGGGTTGGTTGCATAACCCCATTGCGTGCGCTTCAACACATCATAGCCTTCGCCCTTCACATCGATGGCGCATCCGCCACCTTGCACAAGGGGAATGATGCCATCGATATTTGGATATTGATCAAGCAATCCCGAGCGATTGAGGTCTTCAGCAATAAAGCGCGCAACGGAGGCCGAGCAATTCACGGATGTGAGAATGGCAATATAATTGCGAGTACCTACTTCGCCATTGGCGCGACGAAAGCCTTCAAAAGTCGCTTGTAAATTGGCAGGTAAAATTTCTTCCTTTTTTGCATCCTCGGCAAAGCGATAATCCAAAGCCGATGATCTGCCCGAATTTCATAATGGGTTGACCATCAGCGAGCGCAGAGAGCGCCATTTTATGCCCGCGCGGAATACGCACTTTCGCGGTCGCACCATGAATGACAGAACCCGGCTCAATCGGATCAACCGCGACGGCAACATTGTCAGCGGCGTTCAGGCGCACGGAACGGGGTGGTTGGGCAACAGGGGCGTTCATGGTTTTCTCCGAAAGACTACGGCCGCTTTGATCTTATTTGATGAGGGCCGAGCGCCATCGTGATCGAATGACGCGATTTTCGCAAGGAGGCCGTGCCCCATGCCCTTGCATAGACCCTGTGCGGGAAAGGAGAGGCTCCCCGCTTGCATCGAGTTCAAAACATCGCAATGGTTCGTCATAAAAGCAAAAACAGTTTGGGGAGCTTTCAGCTATGACCGCCATCACACTTTCAACCGCCACGACCCTGCCGGACGATGGTTATGCCGGCGCGCTCGCAGGACGCGTCTGGCGACCGAATATGGAAGGCCCGTCAGTCGTGGCCATCCGTCCGGAGGGCGTCATCGATATCTCTGCGCATTACCCGACCATGCGCGATCTTTGCGAGGCCCCCAACCCTGCTGCCGCTCTACGTGCCGCTCAAGCGCGCCGGCGCGAATTACGTCGC
>RFXE01000168.1 GCA_009921785.1 Alphaproteobacteria bacterium | reverse complement strand
TGACCGCCGGACACAACACGGCCCGACGCGCGGTCGATCATGGAATCGACGAGTGAGAAATTCATGGCAACAGTGGCGTATTCGGTTGGACCCTCGCCCCACGCTTCTGCAAGATCGCCCTTTTCAAGCCGCACATCGCTCACCCGGTTAACAAGGCCTTGGCCGGCATTGCGGGCAAGATCTTCGGCAAAATAAGCCACCATTTCCGGCGTTGCCAATCGACGCAACGCATCAAGATCCTCATGGGAATAGGCGTCCTGCACCGCATGAAGCCGCTCTTCAAACTCCGCGTAATCGGTTTGATCGATTGTAACCTGTCGCACCGAAGGCGCTGCGGTTTGAAATCCCGAACCGCCAAATCCGGCGGGCGATGCGTGCGGAATAGGCCCCATCCCGGCGCCCATCGGCGCCATGCGGCGCGCGAAGAGGCCAAAGAGAAATTTAACCGCGAAAAAGATGAGGCCAAATTGCAGGATCAGGCCGAAAAACGACATGCCGCCGCCCATGCCGCCAAAAAATCCGTTACCGAACATCATGCCAAACAGGCCCGCGCCCAATAATCCGCCCAGTAAGCCGCCGCCAAAGCCGCTAAACAACCCGCCGCCAAAAAGTCCGCCGCCATATGCGGGCGCGTATGAAGGAGCGGCAGACGGCGCCGAAGGCTGTGTATAGGAGCGCTGAATCGGCTGCGCCGAATAGGGTGCTGTGGGCGTCGAAGGCGGACGCGAAAAGGTGAAGGACCCGCGGCTCCCACTTGAAAATCCAGAGCCCGCGCGTGCATCAGCGGGCGTGTTCAGCGTCATCGCTAACAAAAAGGCGGAAAGTACGAGAACAGATAGGACCGAAAACCAGCGAGACATGCGTGAAATCCTTGAGGGTCGAAACCCGCCCCGCTCTATATGGTCGTGCCAAGGCTCAACGAAAAGGGGATCACGACCCTATTTTCCACCGCGCGGCAGCCACATCATCATCGGCCTTCGCCTCGACCCAATCACCTATTGTACCATCAGCGCGATGTTCTTTTTTCCAAAACGGCGCTTGGGTCTTCAAATAATCCATCAAAAATTCACAGGCGGCGAAAGCCTCCGCGCGATGTGAGCTCGCAGTTCCCACAAAAACAATGCCATCACCCGGCTTCATCACGCCATAACGATGGATCACGCTTACAGCTGATAACGGCCAGCGTTGAAGTGCCTGATCAACAACGCGCTTGATCTCCTCATCCGCCATACCGGGATAGTGTTCGAGTTCGAGTGCCGCAAGACGCCCACCTTCACTACGGCAATAGCCAATGAAGGTGGCGACTGCGCCCAGATCATCATGCGGAGAAGACAACGCTTCTGTTTCTTTCGCCACATTAAAAGCTTCGGCTTGAATGCGGATCACAACACGCGCTGCCATCGCTTAGCCACCTGTCATCGGCGGAAAGAAAGCGATCTCGCGCGCGTTTCCAATCATATCATGAGGCTTGGCATGAACGCGATCAATCGCCGCGCGCACAAGCTTCGGATTTTCAAAGGCTGACGCATAGCCTTCATCACGCGCCGAGAGCCAGCGCGCGAGATCTTCAATCGTTACGACAGATGACGGGATCGTTACCAATTCGTCTGCAACGCCCACACGTTCGCGGACCCAGGCAAAATATGCGATTTTGATCTCAGTCATCCGCTTCAACCACATGGCGAATGCCGGCACGAAAATAATCATAGCCTGTGTAGAGTGTCAGCAGAGCCGCAACCCACAACAACACGATCCCGATTGCGGTTGTACCGGGCAAAACGCGCTCACCCGCCGGGCCTGCAATCAAAAATCCAACGGCTACAAGCTGAAGCGTTGTCTTCCATTTCGCAATTGTCGAAACAGGAACGCTTACGCGAAGCTCTGCAAGAAACTCACGTAAACCTGAAACAAGAATCTCACGGCTCAAAATCACAATCGCTGCCCAAATCGAAAAACCGGAAATCGTGCGGTCCGTCACCAACATCATCAAAGACGCCGCAACGATCAATTTATCGGCTATTGGATCGAGCATACGACCAAGCGACGATTGCTGCGCCCAAACACGGGCGAGATAGCCGTCAAAAAAATCTGTAATCGCTGCCGCCGCAAAAATACCCAACGCGACCCAGCGCATTACATTTTCTTCGGGCCAAAACAGGCACCCGACAACAAGCGGCACGGCCACAACCCGACCATAAGTCAGTATATTGGGCAGCGTGAACGGGCCAAGCCGTCGCTTATGAGGGTGCGTTGTCATGGAGCCAGAAAACAGACTGGCAGGGTCCCCGTCAACTGGTGCACCGGATAGGCGATTTCATGCAGTAAAATCGCACTCGTCCACAGAAGCCTAGAAACGGATTAGCTGCGAATCGGTGCGCGCCGCCCCTCACCGCCCACCATCGTGGAAAAAATCATAGACAGCTTTGGCGGTTGCTTCATTGACGCCCGGCGCTTTGGTAAGATCTTCAAATGAGGCCTGCGCAATGGCTTTCGCGGTGCCGAAATGCAAAAGCAAAGCGCGTTTGCGACGCGGGCCTATCCCCGGAATTTCATCAAGCGGATTGGCGGTGAAGGCCTTTTTACGACGTGCGCGATGGGTGCCAATGGCGAAACGATGCGCCTCATCCCGTAACCGCTGAATGAAATACAGCGCCGGATCGCGCGGCGGTAAACGGAAAGGATCACGTCCGGGAATAAAAAATTGTTCACGCCCCGCGTCGCGATCAACACCTTTCGCGACACCCACCATCGGCACATTATCTATTCCCAGTTCCACAAGCACGCTCCGCGCGGCATCAAGCTGGCCTTTGCCGCCGTCAATCAAAACGAGATCGGGCCAATCCGGCATCGCGTCGTCAGAGGGCTCGCCTGTTTCATCGACACGGGGCGAGTCTTTTTGAAGGCGCGCAAAGCGACGCGTCAGCACTTCGCGCATCATGCCGAAGTCATCACCCGGTGTAATATCTTCGGATTTGATATTGAACGTTCGATAATGCGGCTTTGAGAATCCCATCGCACCCGCAACCACCATCGCACCGACAGCATTCGTACCCATGATATGGGAGTTATCATAAACTTCGACACGACGCGGCGGATGCGCGAGATCAAACACAGGAACAAGCGCCGCGAGCAATTGTTTTTGTGATGCCGTATCCGACAAACGCCGCGACAATGCTTCGCGTGCATTGGTTGCGGCGTGATCGACAAGATCGCGCTTCTCGCCGCGTTTGGGTGCCGTCACTTCGATCTTATGCCCAGCACGTAACGACAGTGCTTCAGCAAGCAAACCCGCTTCTTCAAGATCATGCGATAACAAAACAAGCCGGGGCGCGGGCTTGTCATCATAAAATTGAGCAACGAATTGCGTGAGGATTTCTTCAACCGCGATCGATTTGTCGGCGCGTGGATAATAAGCGCGATTGCCCCAATTTTGATAATTGCGGAAGAAAAATACTTCAATACAGAACTGACCCGCTTCTTCATGAAGCGCGAATACATCCGCCTCTTCCACAGTTTGCGGATTGATGTCCTGCGTCGAAACAATTGCTGACAAGGCCGCCAAGCGATCCCGAATACGCGCGGCGGTTTCAAAATCGAGCGCATCGGAGGCCGCTTGCATCGTCTCGGCGAGTTGCGCCTTCACCGCCTGACTTTTGCCCGTGAGAAAATCGCGCGCCTCTGTAACTAGCCGTTGATAACCCGGCGCATCAATTTCGCCTGTACACGGGCCAGCACACCGCTTGATTTGATAAAGCAAACACGGCCGCGAACGATTTTCATAATAAGAATCCGTGCAGGTGCGCAAAAGAAACGCACGTTGCAAGGCAGCAATGGTACGATTAACCGCCCATACGCTGGCAAAAGGTCCAAAATAATGCCCTTGCCGCGTGCGTGCGCCGCGGTGTTTAGTCAGTTGCGGCGCGACATGATCGGACGTGACCAGAATATAGGGAAAGCTCTTATCGTCGCGCAGCAACACATTGAAGCGCGGTTTCAATTGCTTGATGTAATTGGCTTCAAGCAATAACGCTTCGGTTTCGGTCTCAGTGGTAACAAATTCCATCGCCGCCGTTTCGGCAATCATGCGGGCAATACGACTCGTATGACCCACACCACGCGCGTAATTCGATACACGCTTTTTGAGACTCTTAGCTTTACCAACATAAAGCACCGCGCCTTCGCCATCGATCATGCGATAAACGCCCGGCGCATTGGGCAGTGTTTTCAGCGCGGTTTGAATAACTTCAACACCGGCTTTCAACCGTTGCGGCGTGGCTTCCGCCTCAAGGCCCAAATCAAGTTCACCTGTGGCATCGGACACGCCTTCGTCTTCCGTATCAAGCTCATCATCCTCGAGCTGATCGGGCGGCAGGTCGGACATCTCATTCGAGACAGG
>RFXE01000167.1 GCA_009921785.1 Alphaproteobacteria bacterium | reverse complement strand
GGCGTTGTCCAGGCTTTCACTATGGCATCGAGTTCAGCCACATTGTCGAAATCCGTATCAACAGCCGGTATCGGTTGATCAAGCACTTGGCGATCCGCAAAAACTTCGCTCTCGCCCGTATCAGCAAGAATGATGAATTCGTGACTGAGATCACCACCAATCGGGCCTGTATCAGCGCGCATCGGAATGGCGGTCAAACCCAACCGGTTGAAGGTACGCAGATAGGCGACGAACATCCGGTTATAGGCGTGGCGTGCACCAGCCTGATCGAGATCGAAGGAATACGCGTCCTTCATCAAGAACTCGCGCCCGCGCATAACGCCAAAACGCGGCCGCACTTCATCACGGAATTTCCATTGAATGTGATAAAGATTAAGCGGAAGATCCTTGTAGGATTTGACCGAGGCGCGGAAAATCTCGGTGATCATTTCTTCATTGGTCGGGCCGAATAACATCTCGCGCTCGTGGCGATCGGCAATGCGCAGCATTTCTTTGCCATAGGCATCATAGCGGCCCGACTCACGCCAAAGATCAGCCGACTGGATGGTTGGCATGAGAAGTTCAACGGCGCCCGAGCGGTTCTGTTCCTCACGAATGATACGATTGATCTTGTCGAGAACCCGAAGGCCTAAAGGCAGCCAGGCATAAATTCCGGCAGATTCCTGACGGATCATGCCCGCGCGCAACATTAGCCGATGCGAGACAATCTCTGCTTCTTTGGGATTGTCGCGGAGGATGGGCAGGAAAAAACGGCTTAAACGCATCATGCATCTCTATCGTGAAGGAATCGGGTGAAGCAGCCTAGGTCACAGGCGTTTGAACCGCATCAGCCCCGAAAACACAAGCCAGACACCCTGGTTCCTCTAACCCTCTAGACGGGCCAAATCCCGGAATTTGGATGGTTTTTCCGCAAAGCGCTAAAATTTTGGCAGAAGCGTGTTCGAGGCCGTGACAGGGGAGAAAAAACAGGTTAGCACTATTACGCCTAGCGTTTAAAAAGAGGTCGCTGCCATGAGGCAATCGGCACAGGGCTAAGTCTAGGGAGGGACACCGCATCGAGTCCCGTATGAGGACAATGAGAGCGATAATGGACGGCGGTCAACGCGGTCCGGACACGATGGGGATAGTAAAAGTTTCAAGGCAGGGCGTGTCCCTGCCTTTTTTATTTTCACATTATTTTCAGATGTTTAAAGCGATTAATTCGCGAATTGGACGAGGGCGTAAATGGCCCCCGCAACTGGAAAAGCAACAATCGACGTAATCAGAACCTTCCGTCCCAAGCGAGGTGCGACCGGTGCCCCGGGCTCGGTTCCCGGCGTTACCTCACCGCTCTCTTCCTGGCTTTTCACGCCGAGCGGCAAAACGGCAAAAAGGCTGAGCCACCAGGCAATCGCATAAATGGCAAAAAGAGTTGGATATGACATAGGAATCAGCCTCTTTTTACGCCTGCTCGAGCTCGATCAAAGTGCCGTTGAAATCTTTCGGATGAAGAAACAAGACTGGTTTCCCATGGGCGCCAATCTTGGGCTCTCCGGAGCCTAGGATACGCGCGCCCTGCCCTATGAGCCGATCGCGAGCCGCCAGAATATCATCCACTTCGTAACAAATATGATGGATGCCGCCATCGGCGTTCTTTTCGAGAAATTTGGCAATCGGGCTCGCCTCTCCCAAGGGCTCTAATAGTTCGATCTTCGTATTCGGCAATTCGATAAAGACGACGGTGACCCCGTGTTCCGGCTGCGGTAATGGCTCCGAAACCGCAGCACCTAATGTCTCACGATAAAGACGCATAGAGGCCATGAGATCCTTTACCGCGATGGCAACGTGGTTGAGACGACCAATCATGATGCCCTCTTCTAAATCACGACAATCTGTACATGGCAGAGCGGCTTCTTGCCCCATTCGTCATCAACGGCGGAACGCACGGCCTTTTCAATAGCGGTTTCAACCAGATCAGGATCACGCTTCTTGCTCTTCGGCAAGCCTTCAAGAACAGCAAATACCGCCTCTTCAATAACATCTTCAAAGAGACGTCCACCAAGCGTTATTTGCGGAATGCCGGACACCGCAAAGGCAGGCTCCCCGACAATTACGCCCTTGGAATCGAGTGCGATGGCAATTGAAACTAGGCCACCGAAGGAAAGCTTGCGTCGCTCAGCAATCGCAGGATCGGCCGATGTCACAAGCACATTGCCGTCCTTGTAGATTTTCCCATGTTGCACTTCTTCAACAATATCGGGGCGACCCGGTGCGAGGCGGATCATATCGCCATTATGGCCGATCACGACATTGCCAATGCCAGAGCGCAGCGCGAATTTACGATGTTCTTCAAGATGAAGCGGTTCGCCATGCGCGGGGATCAGCAAACGCGGCCGAATCCACTCATACATTTTTTGAAGTTCGCCCTGTCTCGGATGTCCAGACACATGAACAAGCGCGTGACGATCCGTGACAACATTCACGCTTTGCCGCACCAAACCATTGATAATGCGACCAACCGCCTTTTCATTTCCTGGAATTGTACGTGACGAAAAAACAACCGTATCACCTGGTGAAAGCGTCACATCAGGATGTTGATCGTCAGCAACGCGCGCCAATGCGGCGCGCGGTTCACCTTGCGATCCTGTAAGAAGCGCCACAACTTTATCACGCGGGAGATAGCCATAGGTTTCGGTTGAACGAAACTCAGGCACGTCATCAAGATAACCGCATTCAAGCGCAACTTGAATCGCACGATCCATCGCTCGACCAATCGCTACAACTTCACGACCATTCTCTTTCGCCGCTAATGCGACCGAACGGATACGCGCGATGTTCGAAGCGAATGTCGTAACCGCAACACGGCCATCAGCCGCTGCGATGACTTCAGAGAGACCTTTTGCAACATCAGATTCGCTAAGCGATTCACCTTCGCGCATCACATTGGTTGAATCACAAATGAGCGCAAGAACGCCTTCATCACCAATTGCTTTTAATCGCGCAGCATCCGTAGTCCATCCCGCAATCGGCGTCTCATCAATTTTCCAGTCACCCGTATGAACAACAGTGCCGAGCGGTGTACGAATAGCCAGTGCAGTTGACTCAGGAATCGAATGCGCAACCGGAATAATTTCAACATCGAAGGGATCAAGCGCCAAGCGATCACCCGGCTCCATCAAAGTGAGCGCGAGCCGCTTTTGCATCGGATCAGATTGCCGACGAATATCAAAAAGACCAGCCGCAAACCGCGTGGCGTAAATCGGCGGCTTACCCAAACGCGGATAGAGATCCATCAACAGGCAATTCGGGGCCCGCGAAGCTCACACCGCAATCAACCAGAATCCATTCGCGTTTATGCGGTAGACCATAGCCGTAAAGCGCGGCATTCATGCCGATCTCGCCGAGACCTCCCAGCGCGCAAAACACAAAATCGGCCTTCGACTCCGCCATTAGGCGTTCCCTTCGCTTTGATAAAAGACATCGCCGGCAATGACCGGCACGATGGCTCCTGACTGTTCAAGTAAGAGCCGCCCATCCGGATCAAGCCCCTTGAACACGCCCTGTCGTTCCTCTTTACGGTCCCGCACGACAATCGGACCGCCCAGACCATGCGCGGCGTCGAGCCACGCCTCTCGAATGACGGCAAAACCCATTCCCGCCCTGTAAAGCGCTAGAGTCTTGTCAAAAGCCTGAGCAAATGCCGAAAACACCGCAACGACCGTTGTCGATATACCGGCCGCGGTAAGGTTGGTCACGGGATAAAGCGTCTCGGATGGATGATTCGCGACATTGATGCCACATCCGATCACAACGCCAATATGCCCATCTGCCAATGGTGTGCCTTCGACAAGGATGCCCGATATTTTTCTTCCATCAACGAGCACATCATTCGGCCATTTAAGCGAGACACGATCACTATCAAGGCCCGAAGCAAGCAGCGTCTCATGAATAGTCAAAGCGGCTACAAAGCCGAGTTGAAAGGCTAAAGGCTGTGGCGCCGGATCAACTAGAGCAAGAGATACGTAGAGATTGCCCGGCTTTGAAACCCATTGCCGACCGAGCCGCCCGCGACCACCCGTTTGACTCGAAGCAATCACGAAATGCCGCGACGCTCCACCTCTTCGCAGATGATCCATGGCAAGATCATTCGTGGAGCCGACAGTCTCATGATGTTCGAGCGTAAAGCCTGACCGCGCCGCGGCGGAAACGATGTTCACGATTAGAACAAGGACTTCGCAGCCAATGACGCAGCATTCACGAGCGGAGCTGGTGCAAGCACAAAAGCTAAAACCAAAATAGCTGCAACTGATGCAACGAAGCGGATCGCAACGGGCGCGGGCGTGAAAGCTTCACGCGGCTCATCAAAATAGATGATCTTGACGATGCGCAGATAGTAATAAGCGCCAACAACACTCGTGACGACACCAATAAT
>RFXE01000166.1 GCA_009921785.1 Alphaproteobacteria bacterium | reverse complement strand
TCGAAGATCGGGCCGCAATCCGTCTTCTCGCGGATTGCGTATCCGTGCTAGAAGCTCGTCTTCCCGAGGCTGAGGATAGCATCGGGGACGTGTTGGGTTTAACCCTTCGGCGGGTCGCGGTAACACCAGAGAGTGCGGACAATGTTTTGGTCGCGCTTGGTTTGGGACCTGTCAGAGTAAGCGAGTGAGCGACTAGGTGCTGAAGACAAAGCTCTCCCCTATAAATGTGAAGGCAGGCTCCTCACTGGTGCCGCACTATCTCATGGGGATATGGTCCCGATGATCGGCATGGTGCTTGTGACTCATGGGCGGCTTGCGGTCGAATTTCTGGCCGCGCTTGAGCATGTTGTCGGTCGCCAAAAGCAAATCCAGACCATCACGATTGGCCCCGAGGACGATATGGAAATGCGTCGGGGCGAAATCATTGCAGCGGTTAAAGAGGTGGATAGCGGCGAAGGCGTCGTCGTTTTGACCGACATGTTCGGCGGCACGCCCTCAAATCTAGCGATTTCGGTTATGGGAACCTGCCGGACCGAAGTTGTTGCCGGAATCAATCTTCCGATGCTCATCAAGCTCGCTAGCGTACGCGGCGACTGCGATTTGAGCCAGGCAGTGGGCCAAGCCCAAGATGCCGGTCGGAAATATATCAACGTCGCAAGTCAGGTTCTGGCGGGCAAATAGAACATCCAGAGGCTGTTATGAGTGAAGAGTGGATCCGGCGCGACGTCGAGATCGTCAATAAAAAGGGCCTTCATGCCCGCGCGACCGCCAAATTTGTCCAATGCGCTGACAGTTTTAAGGCGGATATCACGGTCACCCGCTCGGGTGAGACCGTCGGCGGCACCTCCATCATGGGCATTCTGACACTCGGGGCCGGAATCGGCTCGACCATCACCCTCGCCGCGCGGGGCGAAGAAGCGGACGCCGCCATCGCCGCCCTGACTACCCTGGTCGCCGACCGCTTCGGCGAGGACGAGTAATCCCTTCGGGGATGATATAAAGTTTTCTTTATATCGAGATTGCTTTGGCAGGAGCACGCTGATATAGCGGCGCTCAACACATCGCCCTTTCCCTCCACACTGCTGTTAGGAACACCATGTCCACGCATTTCAACGACTACCGCATTGCCGATATCGGTCTGGCCGATTGGGGCCGCAAAGAAATCAACATCGCCGAAACCGAAATGCCGGGCCTTATGGCCACCCGCGCCGAATATGGTGCCGCTCAGCCTTTAAAGGGCGCACGCATTGCCGGTTCGCTCCACATGACCATTCAGACGGCCGTATTGATCGAAACCTTAAAGGCTCTGGGCGCCGATGTCCGTTGGGCGTCTTGCAACATCTATTCGACGCAAGATCACGCTGCCGCAGCGATTGCTGCTGCTGGCACGCCCGTCTTCGCGATCAAGGGTGAGTCGCTTGAGGATTACTGGGACTACACCCACAAGATTTTCGAATGGGGCGATGGTGGCACGCCAAACATGATTCTCGATGATGGTGGCGACGCGACGCTCCTCATCCATTTCGGCATTCGTGCGGAAAATGGCGATACAGCATTCCTCGATGGCGCAACGAATGAAGAAGAAGAAATTCTTTTCGCCTCGATCAAGAAGCGTTTGAAGAGCCATCCGGGCTGGTACACGCGCAATGGCACAGCCATCAAGGGCGTGACGGAAGAAACAACCACAGGCGTGCATCGCCTCTATAACATGGCGAATGAAGGCAAATTGCTCTTCCCGGCCATCAATGTGAACGACTCGGTGACGAAGTCGAAATTCGATAATCTCTATGGCTGCCGTGAGTCACTCGTTGACGGTATCCGCCGCGGTACCGACGTGATGATGGCCGGTAAAGTCGCCATGGTTGCCGGCTTTGGTGACGTGGGCAAAGGCTCTGCCGCTTCGCTGCGCAATGCTGGTTGCCGCGTGATGGTGTCGGAAATCGATCCGATCTGCGCGCTGCAAGCCGCGATGGAAGGCTATGAAGTTGTCACGATGGAAGACGCCGCTCCGCGCGCTGATATCTTCGTAACCGCGACGGGCAATCTCGATGTGATCACGGTTGATCACATGCGCGAGATGAAAGACCGCGCCATCGTCTGCAATATCGGCCACTTCGATTCTGAAATTCAGATTGCCGCTTTGAAAAACTTCAAATGGCACAATGTGAAGCCGCAGGTGGATGAAGTAGAATTCCCTGATGGCAAGCGCATTATCGTGCTCTCAGAAGGCCGCCTTGTGAATCTCGGCAATGCAACGGGCCATCCCTCCTTCGTGATGTCAGCGTCATTCACCAACCAGACGCTCGCGCAGATCGAACTCTGGACCAAGCCAGGCCAGTATGACCGTAAGGTCTATACGCTGCCGAAGCATCTCGACGAGAAGGTCGCAGCGCTTCATCTTGCCAAAATCGGCGTGAAGCTAACGACACTCAACAAAAAGCAGGCGGATTATCTCACGCTTTCGCCAAATGGCCCGTTCAAGCCGGATCATTACCGCTACTGAGATGCGACTTTATCGCGAAATCATCAAAAGCCCGGCGCAAGTCGGGCTTTTTCTTTATCCGCATTCCTACTTTACCCCCTTCCACCGCGAGTCACGACAATTGTAATGTGCAAGTGATTCGCGGCACGCGTGTTGAAACAAGCAGCGCCGCATCAGGGGCGATCGGGATCCGGCATTGATGATGGTGAATGGCGAATGGACACGCCTAATCGGATGGGTTGGCGCAAGCGACCTTTCTGGTGCGGGCTATGTCGCGCTGGGCGCGGGTCTCGGCCTTTTATTCGGTGCGGTGACCTATGGGCGTTTGTCGGAACGCCGTCGCGAAAAAGCTACCCTCGCAGAGTTTCAAAAATCGAATGCGGAATTGAGACTCGAGCGCGATCGCCTTTCGACTCTCCTAATGACGGACGCGCATCTCATCGTGACATGGGCCGAGCAAGGCGCTGATCCGTCCCTCACGGGTGATAAAGCACTTCTCGCTGAGGCGACCGGCGGCGGTCATCCTTTGGCATTCGGCCAATGGTTGGCACCAAAGCGTGCGCAATCGATTGAGGCAGCAATCGATACGTTGCGCCGCGATGGCACGCCCTTCGAACTCGTGCTTCAAACCAAGACAGGTCGCTATGTGGAAGCGCAAGGCCGCCCGCTTGGGGGCCGCGCGGTCATGCGGCTAAAAGATGTGAGCAGCCAGCGCCAAGATTATCTCGATCTCGCGCGCGATCATGAAAATCTCAAAGTTGAAACGCTTGGATTGCGCGCGATGCTGGATACGCTTGCGCAACCGATCTGGCTTCGCGACCGCAGCGGCCGCCTCACTTGGGTGAATGAACCCTATGCCTTCGCAGTCGATGCTGAAAACAGCGCTGATGCCATTGCCCGTCAGCTCGAATTGCTCGATGCCACCATTCGGAAGGACTCAGCAGACACCATCACGCGTGGTGATGTTTTCCAAACACGCTCGCCACTTATCATTGCGGGCGAACGTCGTATTTTTGATCTCGTTGAAACACCTTTGGCGGCCGGCTCAATTGGTTATGCGGCGGACGTGTCCGATCTTGAATCTATTCGCAGTGATCTTGAACGGCAAATGGCCAATCACGTGCGCACACTTGATCAATTGCCAACTGCTGTTGCCATCTTTGATGAGAAACAAAGACTCGTTTTCTGCAATCTTGCGTATCGGACTCTTTGGCAACTCGATGAAGCATTCATCAAGACCACGC
Organism: Alphaproteobacteria bacterium; assembly: GCA_009921785.1. Lineage (GTDB taxonomy): Bacteria > Pseudomonadota > Alphaproteobacteria > Rhizobiales > Beijerinckiaceae > CAIUPE01. Next base: position 715 of record RFXE01000166.1, on the reverse strand, counting down.
CAACCGACAGCGAAATTCTTGATCGTTTACGCGATGCGCGGCGGTTGCCGGAACAAGCTGACTATAAAGGCTGGAAAGCAACGCTTCTCGAGAATTATAGGCAGATCGAAACACGCGAAGCCACGTGGTATCTTCCGGGTGGACGCATGTTGCGCGCTGTTATCAATCCGAACCCGCAAGGCGGCGTCACCTATCTCTTCGACGACGTGACCGCGCAATTCCATCTGCAATCGAGCTTTAACGCTCTCACCCGCGTGCAAAGTGAAACGCTTGATTCACTTAAAGAAGGCGTGGCGGTGTTTGGCACCGACGGGCGGCACAAATTCAATAATCCTGCTTTCGAAAAGATTTGGGCACTTGATCCGAAGCGCCTCGAAAATCATCCGCATATCGATCAGGTCATTCTTGATGCGCATCATCTCTATGCCGATGTTGATGTGTGGTCATCTATCAAAGGCATGATCGCGGGCGTCACCGATAGCCGCCAGGCTCAATTCTACCGCATGGAGCGGCATGACTCTTCGATTGTCGATTGTACACTCGCACCTCTTCCAGATGGCTCAACGCTTGTTACCTTTATTGATGTGTCGGCTATTGTGAATGTCGAACGCGCATTGACGGAAAAAAATGAAGCGCTCGAGCGCGCCGCGAAATTGCGCGAAAACTTCGTGCATCACGTCTCGTATCAACTGCGGTCACCGCTCACCAATGTCAT
>RFXE01000165.1 GCA_009921785.1 Alphaproteobacteria bacterium | reverse complement strand
AGAGAATTTCGGCGCCCGGCTCGCCAAACATCAGGATGGCCATGAACATCGTTACTTTGCCGCCCGGCACGATCATCACGAGCTCGGGCGACACCTCTACATTGAAGCGCTTATGCAGATCGGCGGCCACTGCCTCGCGCAACGGGAGAATACCTGTGGCGGGCGTATAGCCATGATGGCCGTCGCGCAGCGCCTTAATCGCCGCTTCAACAATATTCTCGGGCGTGCGGAAATCGGGCTGGCCGATGCCGAGATTGATTATGTCCTTGCCTTGCCGCTGCAATTCGGTGGCGCGGGCGAGAACCGCAAAGGCGTTTTCCTCGCCAATTCGGGAGAAGGCTTCGACGATGTGCAGCATGGGCATTGCTCCTACGCCGAAGTCGCGGCGTCTCGCTTATTGATTTCGACACCTATTTAGGGCGATGCTATGAAGGAAATCAACGCAGGGCCACCCCATTCGGGAAAGGGCCCTCAAGGTCGACGGGGAGAGTGATATGGCAGCTTCGAAAAAGGGCAGCGCGGGTAAGGCGAGTAAATCAACAGGCAGTAAACGGCGCGAACTGCGGTCGAAGCTCTGGTTCGATAATCCCGAAAATCCGGGCATGACCGCGCTCTATCTCGAGCGCTATCTCAATTTCGGCCTAACACGCGAAGAGCTGCAATCGGGCAAGCCGATCATCGGCATTGCGCAGACGGGTTCAGATCTCTCGCCCTGTAACCGCCATCACCTTGAACTCGCCAAGCGTGTGCGCGAGGGCATTACGGCCATGGGGGGTGTCGCTTTTGAATTTCCGGTGCATCCGATTCAGGAAACCGGCAAACGCCCGACCGCATCGCTTGATCGCAATCTTGCCTATCTCGGTCTTGTTGAAGTGCTTTATGGTTACCCACTCGATGGCGTGGTGCTGACCACGGGTTGTGACAAGACGACACCGGCCTGCATCATGGCAGCGGCGACGGTGAATATTCCGGCCATCGTTCTCTCGGGTGGACCGATGCTGAATGGCTGGTATCATGGCGAACGCACGGGTTCTGGCACGGTTGTGTGGAAGAGCCGTGAGCGTTTGGCCTCCGGCGAAATTGATTATGACGAGTTCATGGATATCGTTGCTTCCTCCGCGCCGTCAGTTGGCCATTGCAATACAATGGGTACTGCTTCAACGATGAACTCGCTTGCTGAAGCGTTGGGTATGACTCTCCCGGGTGGTGCGGCGATTCCTGCGCCTTATCGCGAGCGTGGCCAGAATGCGTATGAAACCGGAAAGCGCATTGTTGAGATGGTGTGGGAAGATTTGAAGCCCTCCGACATTTTGACACGCGAGGCTTTTGAAAATGCCATCATCATCAATTCAGCGATTGGTGGCTCAACCAATGCGCCGATTCACATCAACGCGATTGCACGTCATATTGGCGTGACATTGAAAGTTGAGGATTGGCAGAAATATGGCCACAAGGTTCCGCTGCTCGTGAATTTGCAGCCTGCCGGAAAATATCTCGGTGAAGAATATCACCGCGCCGGTGGTGTGCCTGCTGTTGTCAATGAGCTGATGAAGAAAAAGCTTGTACGCGAAAAAGCCTTGACCGTGAATGGCAAGACGATGGGCGAGAATTGCAAGAAGACAAAAGTAATCGACTATGATGTGATTTATCCGATTGATAAACCACTCAAGAAAGATGCAGGCTTCCTTGTGCTTAAGGGCAATCTCTTTGATAGCGCCGTGATGAAGACCAGTGTTATTTCAGAAGAATTCCGCACGCGTTATCTTTCGAACCCGAAAGATCCTGATGCCTTTGAAGGCCGCGCCATCGTCTTTGAAGGACCGGAAGATTATCATCACCGTATTGATGATCCGAAGTTGAAGATTGACGAAAACTGCATGCTCTTTATCCGCGGTACGGGCCCCATCGGTTATCCCGGTGCGGCAGAAGTCGTGAATATGCAGCCGCCTGCAGCGCTCATCAAAAAGGGCATCACCGCCTTGCCGTGTATCGGCGATGGCCGTCAGTCTGGCACATCGGGTTCGCCTTCGATTTTGAATGCGTCACCTGAAGCGGCAGCGAATGGTGGGCTTGCTTTGCTCAAAACCAATGATCGTGTGCGTATCGATTTGAAAAAGGGCACGGCCGACATTCTGATTTCGAAAGAAGATCTTGCGAAACGTCGCGCTGATTTGATGAAACATGGTGGCTTCCAATATCCGGCAAGCCAGACTCCATGGCAGGAAATCCAACGCGGCATGGTCGATCAATTGTCGGATGGCATGGTGCTGAAACCTGCGGTGAAATATCAACGCGTCGCGCAAAAATTTGGCGTCGCGAGAGACAATCACTAAAGGCGAATGGTGAATTCCAATCTTCCTCATCCTGAGGAGCGCTGAAGGCGCGTCTCGAAGCATACTTCGACACGCCGCTTCGCAGCTGCTCAGGATGAGGTTTGACGGTTCAAAATTCGAATTACAAATTATCTTCAAGAACATATCATCGCGTATTTTGAATAAACATGACCTCTTTCACGCCTGCATCCGTTCCTGATCCTCACACCGGTCTGCCGATTGGTGTTGAAGCGGACATTCATGCAGCACCGCGTCCCGAGCGCATTACGATTGATGGCCGTTATGTTCGGCTTGAGCCGCTTGATGCGATTAAGCATACCGATGATCTTTATGTGGCCTCGCATGGCGATGATAAACATGTGATCTGGCAATATTTGTTTGAACCGCCTTTTGCAGATCATGCAGACTTCAAAGCGCATATCGAACGTAAGGCCGCATCTGACGATCCGCTCTTTTACGCAATCATCGACAAAGCGTCCGGTAAAGCGGTTGGTTATGAGACCTTGATGCGGATTGATCCAACGCATCGCGTGATTGAAGTCGGCAATATCATGTATGGCACGCCGCTACAGAAAACGCCCGGTGCGACAGAAGCACAATATCTCTTAATGCGCTATGTGTTCGAAAAACTCGGCTATCGCCGTTATGAGTGGAAATGTAATTCATTGAATGCGCCATCGCGCCGCGCGGCGGATCGGTTCGGCTTCACTTTCGAAGGAATTTTCCGCCAGCATATGATGGTGCGGGCGCGCAACCGTGATACCGCATGGTATTCTATTCTTGATACCGAATGGCCCAAGCAGAAGCACGCTTTTGAAGCCTGGCTTGATCCAAACAATTTCGATTCACAAGGTCGTCAGATTAAACGGCTCGAAGATTTCAACTAACACAGGGAGAGTAGCGAGATGAGCGATCGTTTGAAGGGAAAGACAGCCGTGATCACGGCGGCAGGGCAGGGCATTGGCCGTGCGATTGCGGAATTCTTCGTGCGCGAGGGCGCGACAGTTCATGCAACCGATCGTGACCTCTCAAAGCTTGACGGATTAAAGGGCGCACATCTTGCAGCTCTTGATGTGATGTCGAGCGAGGCTGTCAATGCCTTTGCAGCCAAGACAGGTCCCATTGATGTACTCGTCAATGCGGCAGGCTTCGTTCATCACGGCAGCGTGCTTGAATGCGACGATGATGCGTGGGATTTTTCGATGGATTTGAATGTCAAATCCATGCATCGCACCATCAAAGCTTTCGTGCCGGGTATGCTTGCTAAGGGTAAAGGCTCGATTGTGAATATCGCATCAGGTGCGGGTTCTGTGCGCGGCATCCCTAATCGTTATGTCTATGGTGCATCGAAGGCGGCAGTGATTGGTCTCACCAAAGCGGTGGCGGCTGACTTCATCAAGAAGGGCATTCGCGCCAACGCCATTTGTCCTGGCACAATTCAATCGCCATCTCTTGATGAGCGCATTGCCACGCTCGCGAAGTCGCAAGGCATCAGCGAGAAAGACGCGCGTCAAATGTTTATTGACCGTCAGCCGATGGGTCGCTTGGGTACCGCCGAAGAAATGGCATGGCTCGCAGTTTATCTAGCATCGGATGAATCGAGCTACACAACGGGCCAGATCCATCTCGCCGATGGCGGTTTTGCGCTTTAATTAGAAGGATTATTTCAAATGCATATTCTCATTATCGGCGCCGCCGGCATGGTCGGCCGTAAATTGGCGGAACGGCTTGCGAAAGACGGCCATCTCGGCGGGCGTGAAATTACCAAAGCAACTTTGCATGATGTGGTCGAGCCTTCGGCACCGGCGGGTGCAAAATTTACCTCGACGACATTGGCCTCTGATTTCTCTTTGCCGGGTGAAACCGCAAAGCTCGTTGCTGGACGGCCTGATGTGATCTTCCATCTGGCAGCGATTGTGTCGGGCGAAGCGGAGCAGGATTTCGATAAAGGCTATCGCATCAATCTCGATGGTACGATGCAACTCTTCGCGGCGATCCGTGCGATTGGTGATGGCTATAAGCCCCGCATTGTATTTACATCGTCAATCGCCGTCTTCGGCGCGCCGTTTCCCGAAGCGATTGGTGATGAGTTCTTCACCACGCCGCTCACGTCTTACGGCACACAGAAGGCCATCGGTGAATTGCTCTTGTCCGATTA
>RFXE01000164.1 GCA_009921785.1 Alphaproteobacteria bacterium | reverse complement strand
AAGCAGTATCAACGCTTGTTCGAAATGGAAGATGTGGAACTCACCTTCTCCGAAGAAGCGGTGTCAGCGATTGCCAAGAAGGCGATTGAACGCAAGACCGGCGCGCGTGGTTTGCGCTCGATCATGGAAGGCATTCTGCTTGAGACCATGTATGATCTGCCGAGCCTTGATGGTTGCGAGCAGGTTGTGATCGGGCCGGAAGTGATCGACGGAAAAGCCCGTCCGCTCTATATTTATTCGGACAAAGTGGCCGAGACCGCATCAAGCGCCTAACAGCCTTGCAAGCGCGGTGGGGATTAAGGGCTGTTCCGGCTTGAAACTGGAGCGGCCCTTCTCCATTTATGGGGGGTTGGCCTTTGCCTAATGCGAGGGAATCGTCCCGAGGGGAAGGCCGCACGTAAGACCTCACGGGTTTTGCGGGAACCGGATCGCCGCTCTTGGGATCAGGGTCCATCATTAGAAGGACGTCTCTATCATGCCCCAGTCAAAACAGCGCACGAGTGTTGAAGCCGGAAGCCGGGCGACTTATCCCGTTCTGCCTTTGCGCGACATTGTCGTTTTCCCGCATATGATTGTGCCGCTCTTTGTCGGCCGCGAGAAATCGATCAAAGCGCTTGAGGACGTCGTCAAGATGGAGAAGCTCATTCTCCTCGCCACGCAGAAAAATGCAGGCGATGATGATCCGGCGGTGGATGCCATTCATTCAGTCGGCACGCTTGCCAGCGTGTTGCAGCTTTTGAAATTGCCTGATGGAACCGTGAAGGTTCTGGTGGAAGGGGTGAGCCGTGCGAAGGCCGAGAGCTTCATCGCGGGTGAGTCCTTCATGCAGGCCGATGCGATTGCAGTGCCTGATCTCGTTTCAAGCCAGATTGAAGCGGAAGCGCTCGCGCGTTCGGTCGTCACCGAATTCGAAGGTTATGTGAAACTCAATAAGAAGATTTCACCGGAAGTTGTCGCCGCGGTTACGCAGATCGAAGATTATGCAAAACTCGCGGACACCGTCGCGTCGCATCTCGCTGTCAAAATTTCAGACAAGCAAGATGTGCTCGAGACCAATGATGTTGTGAAGCGTCTTGAGAAAGTGCTCGGCTTCATGGAGAGCGAAATCTCCGTGTTGCAAGTCGAGAAGCGCATCCGTTCGCGCGTGAAGCGTCAGATGGAAAAGACGCAACGCGAATATTATCTCAACGAGCAGATGAAGGCGATCCAAAAAGAGCTCGGCGATGAGGAAGGCAAAGACGAACTCGGCGAACTCGAAGATCGCATCAAGAAGACCAAACTCTCCAAAGAAGCGCGTGATAAATCACTCGCTGAATTGAAGAAGCTGCGTCAGATGTCGCCGATGTCGGCGGAAGCAACCGTCATCCGCAATTATCTTGATTGGATGCTCGCGCTGCCTTGGGGCCGTCGCTCAAAAATCAAGAAAGATTTGCCGGCTGCGCAAGGCATTCTCGATGCCGATCATTTTGGTCTCGAGAAAGTCAAAGAACGCATCATCGAATATTTAGCGGTGCAACAACGTGCGAATAAATTGACGGGTCCTATTCTCTGCCTCGTCGGTCCTCCGGGCGTGGGTAAAACATCGCTTGGCAAATCCATTGCGAAAGCAACGGGCCGCGAATTCGTGCGCATGTCTTTGGGCGGTGTGCGCGATGAAGCGGAAATCCGTGGCCATCGCCGGACCTATATCGGTTCGATGCCAGGCAAGATCATTCAGTCTTTGAAAAAGACAAAGACGCAGAACCCGCTTTTCTTGCTCGATGAAATCGACAAGCTCGGCATGGATTTCCGCGGTGATCCGTCATCGGCTTTGTTGGAAGTGCTCGATCCCGAACAGAACTCATCGTTCAATGATCACTATCTCGAGGTGGATTATGATCTGTCGAACATCATGTTCGTGACCACGGCGAATACGCTTAATATTCCGCCAGCCCTTCTTGATCGTATGGAAGTGATCCGCATCGCCGGTTACACGGAAGATGAAAAGCTTGAAATCGCCAAGCGCCATCTCATTCCGGAAGCCCGCACGAAGCACGGGCTCACCGACAAGGAATGGATGATTGATGATGATGCGGTGATGATGGTGATCCGTCGTTACACGCGGGAAGCGGGCGTGCGTAATCTCACCCGTGAGATGTCGAATTTGGCGCGTAAAGCCGTCAAAGAAATCATCATGGCGGGCGGCAAGATTAAAGCCGTGAAGGTGAAGGCCGACAAGATTCCGGATTATCTCGGCGTGCCGAAATATCGCTTCGGTGAAACGGAGTCGGAAGATCAAGTCGGTCTCGTGACCGGTCTTGCCTGGACCGAAGTCGGTGGTGAGTTGTTGACGATTGAAGGTGTCATGATGCCGGGTAAAGGCCGCATGACGGTTACCGGCAATCTCAAAGACGTGATGAAGGAATCGATCTCGGCGGCGGCATCCTATGTGCGCTCGCGCGCGGTTGATTTCGGCATCGAACCGCCGCTCTTCGACAAGCGTGACATCCACGTGCACGTGCCGGAAGGCGCGACACCGAAAGATGGTCCGTCTGCCGGTATCGGCATGGCGACAGCGATTGTGTCGATGCTCACAGGCATTCCGGTGCGTCGCGATGTGGCGATGACGGGTGAAGTGACCTTGCGTGGTCGCGTCTTGCCGATTGGCGGCTTGAAAGAAAAACTTCTCGCGGCTCTGCGGGGCGGTGTGAAGAAGGTGCTCATTCCGGAAGAGAATGCGAAAGATCTCGCTGACATTCCGGACAATGTGAAGAGCGGTATGGAAATCGTGCCGGTCTCGCGCATGGATGAAGTGATCAAACAAGCACTTGTGCGTGAACCGACGCCGATTGAATGGAAGGAAGAGGTTGACGCGAAAGCGCCCGTTGCCTCCGAAGAAGATCGTGGCGGCATGGTTGCTCATTAAGAGTCAGCATTTAATAAAATTAGATCAAGGGCTGCCCGCAAGGCGGCCCTTTTTCTTTGTTGGGCGTGAGAAGGATGAGCGCGATGACTTGCATCTTGCGCGCCTCTTCAACACGATCGCGCGCGTTGTTGTTTCGATTCGGTGCGGTGGTGCGTGAGGAGTGCGTTTGAATGAATAAGGTCGAGCTTGTGGCGGCGATTGCGGAAAATGCCAATCTCACCAAGGCGGAGGCGGGCGCGGCGGTTGACGCCTTTCTCGATGCCGTCACCGCGACGCTCAAACAGGGCGACGAGGTCCGGCTTGTGGGCTTTGGCACCTTCACCGCCACCCATCGCGCGGCAGGCGTGGCGCGTAACCCGCGCACGGGCGAGGAGATCCAAACCAAAGCCTCGGCGACTCCGAAATTCAAACCCGCCGCCGCGTTTAAGGCCGCACTGAATGACGGGTGAAAACGACGGGCAGGTCTCACTAAGGCCTCAGCCCTAAAGCCCTTTGACCTCGCGGCCCCAGTCGGCTAAGAGGGCGCATCCTCGAGAAAAAGAGGGCGATTAGCTCAGTTGGTAGAGCGTCTCGCTTACACCGAGAATGTCGGCGGTTCGAGTCCGTCATCGCCCACCAGCCTTCGCCCTTCGGGCTTCGGCTCGGCGAGCGTTACCAAGCACAATTTAGCATCGTCATTGCGAGCGGGAGCGAAGCAATCCAGTTGATGGTTGTTGTTTAATCGTAGCGGATCGATTGCACTCTATTATGAATTTCCATCTGGATTGCCGTGTCGATCCTTCGGATCTCCTCGCAATGACGATTGAGGTTTATGCACGCGTAATGACGATTTGAGATTCGCTTGCAATGACGATGTAATCTCTTCGCAATGACGATTGAGTTTCATTGACTCGCATTGCACCAAAATCATCGCCCAAAATGAATTTCATAAATTCGTTTTTTGCTCACGCCGGCTTGGCGCGCCATGGCGCTGATGAGGTCTTGTGAAAAGGGCGCTTTCGGACAATCAACCGTCACTTTGCGAAAATGACCGTCAATGATTGCAACCCATTGTTCATGGGACGTGCCCGCGCGTTGCGGGCGCGGTTCAAATCCAAGCTTCTTCAAAATCGATTTGAATTGCGCGCAAGTGAGCGGGGGATAGTGTCCGCTCATGAAAAATCAGACGTAAGCTAAATTTTGTCCGATACGCTCACTATAAGCACTCACACCACGCTTCAGCCCGTCGCCGAAGACACTCAAAAATTTGACGCGATAATAAAGCAGATAAATACCGAAAGATGCACGACGGTTCAGCAGCTCATCAGCATGGGCGCGATCAATGCCGATAGCGTCCTTCACATAGTCCGCAATCATCTCGTGAAGCTTGGCCTGTGCTGCAGACCGACTTTCCGCTTGAACCGCCAAGCCGAATTCGAGCGAATAGGCTTCCCACTGATCGCCGCGTGCGCGCACAAGACAACGTATGGCTTTGGGAACCTGCATAAATTGATGGCTCACTGGGTCAAACTCTGTTCTTTGAATATAGCCAAATTGTCGATTTTTTCAATGCGGAAATGCCGCAGCGTCTTCATGGCAAGGGTTTGA
>RFXE01000163.1 GCA_009921785.1 Alphaproteobacteria bacterium | reverse complement strand
GATGCCGAGTTTATCGTCAACAAAGGTAAATTCATGCAAATCGTAAAAGATTTGAAGAAAGCCTATGATGACGGACTCATAAAGATCAAAACACCCGATACAGGGGCAACCATCGTTCAAGCCTTCTCAAATGGCGATTGCCAAGTGATGCTTTCATCCATCGCGGATCACGGCACTGTCGGTAAGACACAAAAGCCTGACATGAAATGGGATGTAGCGTTCCTCCCCGTTTATGCAGGTACGGAGCGCAAGAATTCGCTCGTGGGCGGCGCTTCTTTGTGGACCCTCCAAGGTAAAACACCAGAAGAGTATAAGGGCGCTGCGGCATTCTTTAACTTCATCGCAAAACCTGAATCCGCGTTGTTCTGGTCAACACGCACCGGTTATATCCCGGTAACGAAGTCAGGCTTTGAATTCATGAAAGCGCAAGGCTTTTATGATAAAGCGCCTTACAAAGGTCGTGAACTTGCCATAGCGTCTTTGAACGCATCGGCGGTGACAGAAAACACACGCGGCATTCGTCTTGGCGGCTTTGTACAAATCCGCAAAGAAATGCGCGATGCTTTAACCGAGATCTTCGCGAATAAAGTGTCGGTCGATGATGGTATCAACGCCGCTGTTGATCGTGCGAATATCGCCCTGCGGAAATTTGAAAAGACCTATGCGGGCAAACAACTGCCCTAATTTCCCCTCAATGACTGGCGGGTGCGTGAGAACGCACCCGCTTCTTTTTCAGGTGATCAAATTTTATGGAAAAGCGAGCAACATTTTCTAAACTCTGGCTCGGCATGTTATTTGTGTTGCCGCAGATGTTGCTCGTCTTCACTTTTTTTTATTGGCCAACGGGCGCGGCGCTCTACTGGGCTTTCACATTAGAGCGGCCATGGGGCGGCGGGAATGAATGGGTTGGGCTTGATAATTTTAGACAAGTCTTTGCCGATCGCGCCTATTGGGCTTCGATCACGCGGAGTCTGATCTTTGCCGGCACAACGACCGCACTCTCGATGGGCTCGGGTCTTCTTCTCGCGCTTGCCTGTGATCGCGGATTAAAATTCCGTAAAGCGTTTCAAACACTCTATGTATGGCCTTACGCGGTAGTGGCACCTGCGGCAGCGCTTGCATTTCGTTTCATCTTTGCGCCTGAAGCGGGCCTCTTTTCATTGATCGCAAAGAGCCATCCCGAAGTATGGAATCCGACCCAGAATGGTTATCACGCTATGGCGATGGTGATCTTTTGCTATTCATGGAAATATGCCGGCCTCTGTTTCATTTTCTTTCTGGCTGCCCTCCAGGCGATTCCAAGATCCGTGATTGAGGCCTCGGCGCTCGATGGCGCAAGTGTTTTGCGGCGTGCGCGCGACATTCAAATTCCCCTCATCACGCCCACGATTTTCTTCCTGATTGTGATTAGCATCACGGATAGTTTTCAGGATTCCTTTGGCATTGTCGACGTGATGACCGATGGAGGTCCAGCCAAGGCCACAGAACTTATGGTCTATAAAATCTATTTTGATGGTTTTCGGGGTCTCGATTATTCAGGTGCTGCGGCTCAATCCATCGTGTTGATGTTTATCATGATGGCACTCACATTTTTCCAATTCCGCTTCATCGAGAAGCGGGTCCATTATTCGTGAGTGAACAGATGATAGAAAAAACACCCTATCTCAATTTCGCAACCTATCTGGTTCTCGCTTTCGGAGCTGTGATGGTTCTGCTGCCATTATGGATGGTGTTTGTCGGCGCAAGCCTCACCGTGCGCGAAATCAATACGCCCGAAATTCATCTCATCCCAGGAACGCATTTCTTCGAGAATGTAATGGCCGCGTGGCAGCGCGGCCATTTGGGCGGACGGCTCTTTAACAGTCTTGTGATGTCGGTCGGCGTTGCCACTGGCAAAGTGGTCATGTCGGCAATTACCGCCTTTGGACTTGTTTATTTCCGCTTTCCCGGCCGCATGTTAATTTTCTGGCTCATTTTTATCACGCTCATGTTGCCCCTTGAAGTGCGCATCGTGCCGACTTATGCCGTGGCCGCAAATGCGTTCTGGCCGATCCAAACGCTCCTTGATGTTATTGGATTGACGGACGCCGTCGATTATATTCTTGGCATCCGCATTGGCCTCGAATGGAATCTGTTGAATTCCTACACAGGTCTCATCCTGCCTTTGATCGCCACCGCGACAGGCACATTTCTTTATAGGCAGTTTTTTCTCACGGTTCCCGATGAGCTTTTGGAAGCGGCGCGCATGGATGGTGCTGGTCCCTTCCGTTTTCTTGCGGAATTTTTAGTTCCCTTATCGCGCGCGAATATGGCGGCTTTATTCACCATCATGTTTCTTTACGCGTGGAACCAATATCTCTGGCCGCTTTTGGCAACACCGGACCGTGCTCATTTTGGCACGACGGCTGTCGTTGAATTGAAACTTCTTGCGCCGACGGTATCGACCAATGGTGGCGGAACACCGGACTGGAATGTTGCGATGGCGGGATGCCTTATCGTGATGCTTCCGCCTCTCATTGTTGTGGCATTGATGCAGCGCCATTTTATCCGTGGCTTGATCGCGACTGAAAAATGAAGGTTTAAATTATGGCATCGCTCGAGCTTAAAAAAGTCGAAAAGAAATTTGGTCAAAGCCACGTCGTTAAAGGCGTTGATCTTGTCGTCGAGCCCGGCGAATTTGTTGTGATCCTTGGTCCCTCCGGTTGCGGCAAATCCACTTTGTTGAGGATGGTCGCGGGACTCGAGGCCATCACGGCGGGCTCGATTTTGATCAACAATAGAATTGTCAATGAGCTTGAGCCGCGCGAACGTGGCTGCGCGATGGTTTTTCAGAATTACGCGCTTTATCCGCATATGTCGGTCGCTGAAAATATTGGCTACGCGCTTAAAGTTGCGGGACTATCAAAAGCAGATCGCGATCTGAAAATTCGCAAAGTCGCGCAGACTTTGGGTCTCACAGAATTTTTGGAGCGCAAGCCATCACAATTATCGGGGGGTCAACGCCAGCGCGTGGCGATGGGCCGCGCGATGATCCGCGAACCGGCTGTCTTTCTCTATGACGAACCACTCTCTAATCTCGATGCGAAATTGCGCGTGTCGATGCGGGGCGAGATTCGTCGCCTCCACCAGAGATTGGGGACAACATCGCTTTTCGTCACCCATGATCAGATTGAAGCGATGACGTTGGCTGATCGGATTGTGGTGATGAATGAGGGAAAAATTGAACAGATTGCCACGCCCCATGAAATCTATAACAAGCCCGCCTCTCTCTTTGTCGCCGACTTCGTCGGCTCGCCGGGCTTTAATTTGATTGAAGGCGTTTATGACTCGTCACAGCACGCCTTTGTCGGCTTAGGCGGCGGGGTACTGAGCCTTGATCGGGCAAAAACGCCTACAACCCTTCCGCCACGACTAATAATCGGCTTCCGCGCTGAATGTGCCGTCGTGACTGGGGAGGGTAGTGACCCGTCCTTCCGGGTCGACTATATCGAAGATCTGGGTGCAACCAAGCATGTGCAAGGCTTTTTCGATGATCAAAAGATCATCATCGCGGTTAAAGGTGATGAAGCCCTTCCGAGTGGATCGGACTTTAGGTTAAAAATCAAAGCAGACGACCTCCATTTTTTTGATCCGATGAGTGGGCGCCGCGTCGTTCAATAATCGGCGCATTTGACTTCATTCTCGCCCGACGTCATGACCGAACCGAGCCGATTGAGATCGTGGTTTTTCCAGTAAACGGGAAGCCGCTGATTGTTCGGGGCAGCGGGGGCATCGTCATGAATGATATTGGGGCAACCTCAAAGACAGATCCGCAAAATGGGATCCTTTGGGCCTATCGTTTTGATCCGGGGCAAAAGCCACAATTGGTCGATCGCTTTGATTTCGGGATGGTCGAACCGGAGGGTGCGTCTTGGTATTGGCTTCATTTTACATCGGCGCATGAACAAACGCGCCCCATGATAAAGTCGTGTCGGCTTTTGCCGGAAGACGCGATTGAAAGCTTGATTGATCTTGATGGGGGGCTTCGATTCGATGTCGAAGGTGACACGGTTTATGGTGCTCTTTCAGATTTTGAACGCGATCTGTCTGGTCGAACGAATGAAACGGCAAAGCTCTTCTTTGCGTTGAGCAAGAAAATTTTTGTAAGCGTAAGGCGACATGCCTTATTCTCAACGGATCGCGTGCGACGACAATTCAACTATGGTCAAATTCCACAATCGCCGCTCGAGCTTCTCGACTTGATTTTCACACAATTTGCCCATGCGGCGGCAAAGGAACTTGCGAATTTATCGGATACGCTTGACGATATTGAAGATCGGGTGTTGCAGCCTGAGATCAATGATGATCGCATATTGTTGGCACCAATCCGCAGGACTTCGGCGCGACTTCATCGCCATTTCTTGGCAATGCGACTTTCTTTGGCGAAGTTTGAAAAGCTACAAGTGGTATTACCCGAGCATTTCGATGATGTCGCCATGAATCTCGCGCGCGAGCTTGAAGGGCTCGATCATGATGCTGTTTTGGTTCAAGATCGTGCGCG
>RFXE01000162.1 GCA_009921785.1 Alphaproteobacteria bacterium | reverse complement strand
GAAGTTTGGTCACGCGAAACGCAAAAATCAAAGCGCGAGGCGAAGCGATGCCGAGCATCAGCGCAGTTTCCGCTAAAGCCTTCTCGATGTTTTCCGGCACGGTCACACCTTCAGCAGCCGCAGTGATATTTTTCGGTAAATGTCCTTCAGGCCTAAGCGCGGCAATGCCTTGATCTGGATTGATACGGAAGGCGAGTCGTTCAGATAAAATAGTTGGAAGCGCCTCATCATCATCGCGGCTTTCATCGCACGCGATCAAACCGAACGATGCGTGATGATGGTCGTCCATAGCGAGAGCGATGCGCGCCGCTTTGTCGGTGCTTAGCCGTTCGGCAGACAACAGAAGTAGGGCGCCGCTTTCCGCGGCAGCCATGAGCCCCTGACTCTTGATGGGCTTTCCGCGCGCGAGCGTTGCAGCAATATCAAGCCCGCCTTCAAGTCGATCGACCGACACGTGAGACGGTACCGTAATCAAAGGCGTTTGGTCTTTTGTGAAATGTTTGTAGCAAGCGAGAAAGGCATCGCGGCCGGGTCCCGGTCCGCTTGCCAGCGCAACACCACCGAGATGTTTCGGATCAGCGGCCAATAATTTGCAAATCAACAAGGCGTCACCGGACGCGTCGCGGGGCGCTGCGTCCGTTGGCTTCGTCATCCGAACAGCTCCGTCAAAGCACGATCGATACGTGTTTGAGATCCTGTTTCATCAAGTGGATTGCGACGCAAGCGATGGCGCAGCGCCGGGCCAGCCATGCGCTTCAAATCATCCAGCGTGACCTGCTTACGGCCTTCAAAGGCGGTGAGCGCCCGCGCTGCACGCATCAAAGTGAGTTGGCCGCGCAAACCATCGGTTTGCAGGGTAAGACACAATGCGGCAGCGCGTTCTAAAATTTCGTCGCTGAGAATAACGCTCTCAACTTTCTTACGGGCAGCAACAAGCTTGCGTTGCAACTCGCCATCTTCGGGTGCCCATTGCGCAGCATAGGCTTCGGGATCCGCTTCATAAGCCAAACGACGTCGTGCGATTTCAACCCATGTCGCAACATCGGTTGGCGTGCGTACATCCACTGACAAACCGAAGCGATCAAGCAATTGCGGGCGCAATTCGCCTTCCTCGGGATTACCACTTCCAATGAGCACGAAACGCGCGGGATGACGGATGCTCAAGCCTTCGCGCTCGACGACATTTTCGCCAGACGCTGCTACATCGAGCAGAAGATCAACAATGTGATCTTCAAGCAGATTGACTTCATCGACATAGAGATAGCCGCGATTGGCAGCCGCGAGGAGGCCGGGCTCAAACGCTTTTTCCCCTGATGCCAAAGCGCGCTCGAGATCAAGCGCGCCAACAACACGATCTTCTGTCGCGCCAAGCGGCAAATCGACAACCGGAATCGGCATTGATTTCGTTTTTGGCTTTGTCTTGTTGCGGCAGGCTTCGCATTGTGCTTGCGGAGACGCGGGATCGCAATGATAGGGACATCCCTCGATGGCTTTCATCGCCGGAAGCAAAGCCGCCAAAGCGCGCACGGCTGTTGATTTGCCGGTGCCGCGATCACCAAAGGCGAGTAAGCCGCCAATCATCGGATCAACAGCCGTCAACAGAAGCGCACGCTTCATCTCGTCTTGGCCTGCAATGGCCGAGAAAGGAAATCGAGACGTCATTGGATTAGGCAACCTTTCGCGCGGCCGTATGATGGCGCTCAAGCACGCGCGCGGCAATGGATTGCGCATCGAGTCCCGCATCGGCCAATTGCTCAACGATCCGGCAGGATCATCGGTTCAATCTCGGCGCGATCAAGAAGACGCGCGCGTGCCAGATGGGTCAGCACCTGAGCGGAGAATCCGCCCATTGAGCCTTCCTCGACGAGAACAACAACGCGATGCGTCTTCACAAGGCGTTCAATCAAATCGGCGTCGATGGGTTTTGCAAAACGCGCATCAGCGATGGTGGGACGAATACCCTGTTCGCGCAGAAGAGCAGCGGCACCGATACAGGCTGAAACACGAGAGCCAAGACCCACCAAGGCAATCTCTTCACCGTCTTCGAGAATGCGGCCTTTGCCGATATCGAGAAGAGTCACATTGTCGGCTTGATCTTCGCCGTGAATATCCCCGCGCGGATAACGGAAGGCAATCGGACCATCATCATAGGCGGCAGCGGTCGCGACCATGCGGCGCAATTCGAGCGCATCGGACGGGGCCATGACAACCATATTCGGCACAGTACCAAGATAAGCGAGATCGAAAGAGCCTGCATGCGTGGCGCCGTCTTGGCCAACAAGTCCGGCACGATCAATCGCAAAACGAACAGGCAGATTTTGCAACGCGACATCATGAACAACTTGATCATAAGCGCGTTGCAGGAAAGTCGAATAAATTGCACAGAACGGCTTTAAGCCTTCTGTTGCAAGGCCTGCGGCGAATGTCACTGCATGTTGCTCGGCAATGCCGACATCAAAACACCGCGTCGGGAATTGCGCACCGAAGTGGTCAAGTCCAGTGCCTGATCCCATTGCTGCCGTGATTGCGACAATCTTTGAATCTTTTGCCGCGGCATCACTCAGTGCGTCCGCGAACACTTTTGTATAAGTGAGCTTCGTTGCGGGAGCCGCTTTAAATTCAAGCGTTTCCGGATTGAACGGACCAACCGCGTGATATTTTTCTTTATCCGGTTTTGTAAACGGATGACCGCGGCCTTTTTCTGTCACGACATGAACAACAACGGGCCCGCAATCGCTCTCATCACGCAAAGCAGAGAGTGTTGATACAAGTCTGTCGAGATCGTGGCCGTCTACTGGACCAATATGGCGGAAACCCAGTGTTTCGAAAAAGCTTGAAGGACCATTTGATCCGCTACGCTTCGGCGATTCACGCAACTCATTGAGATGCGTGGAGAGCGCGCCAACCGCAGGGCCAATCGACATGCAATTGTCATTTACAATGACAATGAGGCGGCTCTTTTCTGCGCCCGCATGATTAAGCGCTTCATAGGCCATGCCGCCCGTAATCGCGCCATCGCCAATCACCGCGATGACATGATTGCGTTCGCCTTTAAGATCGCGACCGACAGCCATACCGAGGCCTGCCGAAATCGATGTCGATGAATGCGCCGTGCCGAAGGGATCATAAGCGCTCTCGCTGCGTTTGGTGAAACCGTAGAGCCCACCTTTTTTGCGAATTGAGCGCAGGGCGTTTCGGCGACCGGTAAGAAGCTTATGCGGATAGGCTTGGTGGCTCACATCCCAGATCAGCCGGTCTTCGGGCGTGTTGAAGACGTGATGCAGGGCAACCGTCAGTTCAACCACACCGAGCCCCGCGCCGAAATGACCACCGGTCTCAGCGGCAGCAGAAATGATCTCGGCGCGCACTTCGTCGGCCAGCCGATTCAGATCGCGCTTTTCGAGGGCGCGGATATCAGACGGGTCGACCAATCGGTCGAGGACGGGTGTCAACATATCCATACAGCAAACCGTAACATTCAATTGACAGCGGAACAACTCGGTCGATTGTGCTTTTTTCCGTTTCCCAAGATCGGGCGGCCAAGCAGGTCTTTTGGACCTTATTCCGCCGCCATCAAACCGGCATCCGCCGCATCGAGCTGATGGCGGATTTGGGTCACGATCAGGGATTTGTCAGGAGCACAATTGTCATAAGTTAGCGTTTCACCGGCGCGAACGGGCTTCAAGATTTTTGCCCCTTCAGCTAAGCCAAGCGGCACGGCTTTGGCAGCCCGCGCCTCTGGATGGGTCATTGCCCAGGCGCGATATTCAGTTTCACCGATTTTACCGAGCGTTTCACCGACAGCGAGATCGCGTTTGGCGAGAGTTGTCGCTTCAGCGACAGGACGATCCAGCGGCACCATATCCGGCTGGCCATAAAGAACGGCCCGCACGGCGGAGAGCGGCGCTTCGAGACTGGTGAGATGATAGGGCCGGAAGAGGCAGAAATAGGGGCCTTTTCCCACCTTAAGGTCAGCCATGCGCTCAATTATGCGCGGATTATCGGATTCGACTACGCAGAAGACGCCCGGTGCCACGCCTTTGCCGGTCGAGTAATCGACACGGCCTTTGCCCGCGAGCACACCGCCATCACGTTTGGGGATTAATATATCCGCGAGCGTTTCACGCGCCGCTGCCGGGCCATGCATGCCGGGGCGGTCGGGAATAAGGCCCGTCGCATTGGCAATGGCGACCATTTCCACCATGGTCTTCGACCCATCGACGAATTCGACCAGCATACGCGGGTTCATATTCCGTGCGCGGGCCTCTTCCTCATAATCGGCGGGAACGGCGTCATATTTCAGCGGGTTGTTCTTGCCCTTGCCGGCGCAGACAATGTCGAGGCCTAAAGATTGAGCAAAACCAATGAGTTCGATGGCGGCGGCCGGCTCGTCGCCCGCTGCGCCCGTATAAATAATGCCAGCGGAGCGCGCTTCTGCGTGGAGATAACGGCCAATAGTAATGTCGGCTTCGACATTCATCATGACCATGTGTTTGCCATTGCGAATGGCGGACAAGGCGATGGCTGTGCCCGTGTTAGGGTTGCCG
>RFXE01000161.1 GCA_009921785.1 Alphaproteobacteria bacterium | reverse complement strand
ATCGAGTTATAAAGCTCAGAGCGATCATCAAGCGGGCCCGAAATAATCAACGGCGTCCGCGCTTCATCGACAAGGATCGAGTCAACTTCGTCGACGATTGCGAAATGATGGCCCCGCTGCACCATTTGCGCGAGTTCATATTTCATATTGTCGCGCAAATAGTCGAAGCCGAATTCATTATTGGTGCCGTAAGTAATATCGCAGGCATAGGCGGCCTTGCGCTCGGCATCATCGAGACCATGCACAATGATACCGACGGAAAGCCCAAGGAACCGATAGACCTGACCCATCCATTCCGCGTCACGACGCGCAAGATAGTCGTTTACGGTCACAACATGCACGCCCTTGCCGGCGAGCGCGTTGAGATATGTCGGCAAGGTTGCCACAAGTGTTTTGCCTTCGCCCGTTTTCATTTCAGCGATGGAGCCTTCATGCAGCACCATGCCGCCAATGAGCTGCACATCGAAATGACGCTGGCCAAGCACACGCTTAGCGGCCTCGCGTACCGTCGCGAAAGCGGGAACGAGAATGTCATCGACGCTTTTGCCAGCCGCGAGCTCACCGCGGAACGCCTCAGTGCGCGCGCGGAGTGCTTCATCAGACAAAGCGGCCACGTCGGCCTCTAGCGCATTGATGGCCTGAACGCGCGGGGCGAAGCCCTTCAAGCGACGATCATTGGCAGAGCCGAAAATTTTCTTGGCGAGTGCGCCGAACATCGGAAACCCTATTCCTGAATGTGAAGTCACGGCGCCAGACGGTCAAAACCGCCCTTTGCCGAGGGACGAAAGGGAACGCCCCCGGCACCCCTCCGCGCCGCTCTTTTGGAGCGGGCGTCGGTTAAAGTCCAGAGAAGCCTCCCCTTAAATAGGATGTGCTTCAAAAATTTTCAAAGTAGGGCCCGGATTGCTTGCAACGCAACGCGGCTTAGGCCACTGCTTGCCCCAAGGCGGTTACCCGCCAAAGCATCAAAAGGATATTCGAATGAGTTCTGCCCGCCTTCCGCTCCGCCTGACCCTTCTCGTCTGCGGCTTTATGGGGCTCGCCGCCCTCCCTGCTTTGGCTCAGCAGAATCCGCCGGACAAAATCGTAGCGAAAGTCGATGGCGCACCAATCACGGAAGCGGACATTACCCAGGCTTTGACCGATCTCGGCGAATCAATCGCCCAAATCCCCGAGGCACAGCGCCGCGACTATGCGATCACCTATTTGTCGGACCTGAAATTGGGCGCCAAAGCGGCGCGCGAAGGTAAATTGGCCGATTCAGAGGATTTCAAGCGCCGTCTCGCCTATCAGGCTGATCGGCTGCTGTTTGACGATTATTTGGCCGCCCAGGCCAAAAAGAGCGTCACAGAAGACGCCATGAAGGCGCTTTATGCCGATACGATCAAGACGCTGAAGCCTGAACAAGAAGTCCGCGCCCGCCATATCCTCGTCGAAACCGAAGATCAGGCCAAAGACGTGGTCAAAAGGCTGAAAGCGGGCGAAGACTTCGCCAAATTGGCCAGCGAACTCTCAAAAGATCCCGGTTCAGGCAAAGAAGGTGGCGATCTTGGCTATTTCACCAAGGATCGCATGGTCCCTGAATTCGCCAACGCGGCCTTTGCAATGACGGCGGGACAGGTTTCGGATCCGGTGAAGAGCCAATTCGGCTTCCATGTCATCAAAGTTGAGGACAAGCGCGATAAACCGGTGCCTAAATTCGAAGAGGTCAAGGACCAGATCGAACAATTCATGTATCGGAAAAGCCAGCAGGACGTGATCATGGCGCTTCGGGCAGCCGGTAAGGTTGAACGGCTCGATGCGCCACCAGCGGCCCCTGCCCAGTAAGGATTTTACGCCCGTCGGAGCCTTCGATGTCTGCAGCGATTTCGCCTCTTGCCCCCAAATCCTATGCCGAATTGCCGGCGATTGAGGGGGTGAGCTTCGCGACAAGTGCTGCGGGCATCAAATATCAGGGCCGGACCGATGTTTTGTTGGTCGGTTTGGACAAGGGAACCGAGGCGGCAGGCGTCTTTACCAAGTCAAAATGCCCTTCCGCCCCTGTCGATTGGTGCCGGGACGCCCTGAAATCGGGCAAAGCACGCGGCCTTGTCGTCAATTCGGGCAATGCCAATGCTTTTACCGGCAAAGCCGGTAAGGACACGGTCAAAAAGACCGCCGACATCGCGGCCAAAGCACTCGGCTGCAAACCCAAAGAAATCGTGCTCGCCTCAACCGGCGTGATTGGTGAACCGCTTGATGCCAAGAAGTTCGATGGCCCGCTGCAAAAGGCTGCGAAAAGTCTGAAAGCGACCCCATGGATCGATCCCGCGCGGGCGATCATGACGACGGATACCTACCCGAAACTCTCGACGGCCAAAGCGACGATCGATGGTGTCGAGGTGACCATCAATGGCATTGCCAAGGGCGCCGGCATGATCGCACCTGACATGGCCACGATGCTCTCATTCGTTTTCACCGATGCACCCATTGGCGCGGCAGCGTTAAAAAAACTGCTGTCGAAGGGCACAGAAACAAGCTTCAACGCCATCACAGTTGATAGTGATACATCGACATCAGACACGC
Organism: Alphaproteobacteria bacterium; assembly: GCA_009921785.1. Taxonomy (GTDB): domain Bacteria; phylum Pseudomonadota; class Alphaproteobacteria; order Rhizobiales; family Beijerinckiaceae; genus CAIUPE01. The sequence goes on along the minus strand of RFXE01000161.1, from coordinate 2,025 downwards.
TTATACTTTTCGCGACCGGTGCGGCTGCAAAACGTGGCGCCCCAAAGATCAAAGAAGCCAATGACAAGCGCTTGAAGGACTTCAAGGCGGCCCTCAATGAAGTGCTGCTTGATCTCGCTTATCAGGTCGTTCGCGATGGAGAAGGTGCCCGTCATTTTGTGGCTGTGACTGTTGCAGGAGCTAAGAGTGCAGCCTCTGCCAAAAAAATTGCGCTCTCAGTCGCCAACTCGCCACTCCTGAAAACAGCCATCGCTGGTGAAGATGCCAATTGGGGTCGCGTTGTGGCCGCTGTTGGCAAAGCCGGTGAGCCCGCTGATCGCGACAAGCTCTCTATTTCTTTCGGCGGTATTCGCGTAGCGCATAAAGGCATGCGCGATCCGTCTTATGACGAAAAAATTGTATCTGATTATATGAAGGGCCAAGACATCGATATCCGAATCGAATTGGGTATCGGTAAAGGTGAATTCACCGTTTGGACCTGCGATCTCACCAAGGAATATGTCGAAATCAATGGCGATTATCGCAGCTGATTTCTTTTCTTCCTCATTTCATTATGTCTCTTTATCGAAAGGTTGCCCATGAAAGCCCGCGTCACCGTCACTCTTAAAAACGGCGTGTTGGACCCGCAGGGCAAGGCGATCGAAGGCGCTCTGAAATCATTCGGCCTCGAAGGTGTCGAGAGCGTCCGCCAAGGCAAAGTTTTCGATATTGAATTGACTGTCTCCGATCCCGCCGAAGCCGAAGCGCTCTTGAAAGCCTCTGCTGAAAAACTGCTCGCCAATATGGTGGTTGAAAATTACCGCATCGAGATCCTCGGTTGAGGTGATGCCATCATGAAATCAGCAGTCATCACATTCCCCGGCTCCAATCGCGAAGGCGATGTCATTCGCGCGCTTCATCACGCAAGCGGTGTCGAGCCCATAAAAATCTGGCATCAAGATCATGATCTCCCGCAAGGCACCGACCTTGTCGTTTTGCCCGGCGGTTTTTCTTATGGCGATTATCTGCGCTGTGGTGCCATTGCAAGCCGCTCACCCGTTATGGATGCTGTGCGTTCGCATGCAGCAAAAGGCGGTCTCGTTCTTGGCATTTGTAACGGCTTTCAGATTCTTGTGGAATCGGGACTTCTCCCCGGTGTGTTGATGCGCAATGCGGGTCTGAAATTCATTTGCAAAATGCAGCATTTGAAAGTGTGCCGCGCGAATACGCGCTTCACATCCGCATACAAAAAAAACCAGATCATCAAAGTCGCTATCGCGCATGGTGAAGGCAATTACATTGCCGATGATGAAACGATTGAAAAACTTGAAGCCGAAAATCGTGTGGCGTTCCGCTATTGCGATGAGGCGGGCGATACGGAGAAAGGCAATCCGAATGGATCAATCAATTCGATTGCCGGCATCTACTCGAAAAAACTCAATGTGCTCGGCATGATGCCGCATCCAGAAAATCTGATTGAGACATTGGTGGGCGGCATTGATGGTCGCGGACTCTTTGCAAGCCTCACGGCTTCGACAGGAGCCGCATGATGCAAAATAATGTTGCTATGACACCCGAACTCATCGCCCAGCATGGTTTGAAGCACGATGAGTATCAACGCATTCTTGAGCTTATTGGTCGTGAACCCACGCTCACCGAGCTTGGTATCTTTTCGGCCATGTGGAACGAACATTGTTCCTATAAATCATCGCGCCTTCATCTGAAGGGGCTTCCCACGAAAGCACCTTGGGTCATTCAAGGCCCCGGTGAAAATGCCGGTGTGATTGATATTGGTGATGGGCTCGCTTGTGTCTTCAAAATGGAGAGCCACAACCACCCCTCCTATATCGAACCCTATCAGGGCGCAGCGACAGGTGTGGGCGGTATTCTGCGGGACGTATTCACAATGGGTGCGCGTCCGATTGCAACATTGAATGCGCTACGTTTCGGTTCGCCCGATCATCCAAAGACCCGTCATCTTGTATCCGGCGTTGTGGCTGGCATTGGCGGTTATGGCAATTCATTCGGCGTGCCGACTGTTGGTGG
>RFXE01000017.1 GCA_009921785.1 Alphaproteobacteria bacterium | reverse complement strand
ATTGCCGATCGCTTTGAGGCCATTATCATTTTCAAATCGTGCAACCGCGAGATAGGCGACTTTGTTGATCGCGCCGGTCGCCGCATTCGTCACGGAAACAAGGCCCTGCGCATCGACCGTGATCGAGCCGAGCTTTGAGGGGTCATTGCCAACGGCTTTGAAAATATTGATCGACTGAAGATTTGGATTCTGCAGCGTGCCAGAGAGAGCCGGGTTACCCATAACAGGCGCGCCGCTCTGATCGACAAGATAACCATCTGCAGTGATTGTAAGAGCGCCAGCGCGCGAAAAGCTCATATCGCCTTCGCCTGTCGGATTGGCGGCGTCGCCAAACACAAGATAGCCTGCGCCCTGCAGAGCAACGTCCAGGCTACCGCCGGTTTGTTTCATTCCCCCTTGCTCGACCGAACGCCGCATGGCGACAGACATCACGCCTTTGCCGGCCTCTGTGCCCGGGCGCATAGCCGTGCTCTCGCCCATAACATCCGCAAATTGGGCCATCGATTTTTTAAAGCCGGTGGTGCTTGCATTGGCGAGATTGTTCGAGATTGCGCTGAGCTGCTTGGAGGCAGCGGTCAATCCCGTGAGCGGCGTGCGTAACATGGCTTATCCTGACATCTTCTTTAGGGGGCGCCCGTTTTCGGACGCATGACTCCATCCAAATGACAGCAAGTCTCGTGCCATGCGGCGGGTTTAACCTTTTTGAATGCGGCAATTGCCGTCTGTCAGGGCTGCGGCTAAAGTCCCGCCGTTTTTTGTAGAGAGTGCGTGATGATCAGCCCCAAACTTCTGCAGGGCTTTAAAGCCAAGTCGCGGCAGATTGTATCTGTCCCGACGCCGATCGCCGATGTCCGCTCGGCGCTGATCGCCTTGATTGATGATTATTGGCGGTTCTACTGCAACCCGAATGATTACTCATATCTTGAAACGCGATTTGATCCGCGTACCGGTGACTCTTACGAAGTGCATGTTCCTGGGCGGTGGCGTCATAGTCACAATATCATAGAGCGGCGCGATGGTTTGACGGTCATTTCTATTGAGTGGCAGGGTCGCTTTTTACCTTTGACGCGAAAGGGTGATCAGGAAATTGTATTGGGTGTAGCAACCCAAGAAACCGTCGAGCAAATTCTTGCTGAGATTAAACATGCGGTGAAAACGGGAAAGCTTGATCAATGGCTTTTCCGCGATTTACTGCCGCCGGTCTAATCTTCTTCCATCCATTTTCTAAGTTGACCGATCGCTGATTTTTTTATCTGCGAAACACGCCCGATTGAAATCGACAAGGTTTCTGCGATTTCCTCAAGGTTCATTTCCTCGACATAATAAAGCTGCAGAACCATCGCATCGCGTTCATTGAGCTTCTTAAGATTTGCCGCGAGCCTTACGCGTAGCTCTCCGGAAAGGAGAATATGCTCGGGTGTAGGCCGCTCATCGGCAAACCAAATCGAATGATCATCATAAACTTCGTCAAGTGATTTATCGGCTGCTTGGGCAATCTGGGTATGCCAAGTTTGCAGCTCGGAAACGCCGATACCTAGTTTTTCAGAGATCAATATTTGATTGTCAGCATCCTCGCCTTCTGAAAGAAGTTCCCGCTTTACTTGCGCAATACGATCACGCCGTTGCACGGCTGTGCGTGTTAGTGTCAGATTATTCCGAACATGATCAACAAGGGCGCCGCGCACGCGAATTGTTGCGTATGAGCCGAATGTGGCTTCGCCGGTGTCTTGAAACCGTTGAGCGGCTTCCACCAGAGCCGTCATGCCGATCTGAATTAAATCATCAATATCGAGAAGATCTCGAACCGGTGTTGTTGCATGAATTTTTTCCGCGATGCGCATAATAGCTTTTGCCGAAACCGAGTTCGGGAAGCTGCTGACAACGGGTTCACATTTTCCGACAGCGCGCGCAAGACGTTCATCTTCCGGCACAGTGCCGATATGATTGAGATTCACTTTCAAGAAACGATCGGTGATTGCGCGGAAGCGAGAGAAAATTTGTGCGCCGACCGCATCATTTGCTGCACGATTGATGATAATGTCGAACCTGTCGCGACCCGTATCTTGATGAAGTACTTTGATCGATGCGTAGGCATCGACAAAGGCGGTCGGCTCGCCGACGACAACGACGATGACGCGATCACAAGCCGCAACAAAGTCGATCACATTGGCTTCGACGCCTGCAGCCGTATCGACGATCAAATGATCAACTGCGCCGGATAGTTCCGAAAAACTTCTGATGATCTCCTGGCGTTTTTCGACGGAGAGACCCATCACTTCGGCAAGGCCGCTACCGCCCGCAATCATTTTCACACCGAGCGGTGACTCAACGACGGTATCTGCCATGCTGCATTGTCCCGACAGTGCATCGACAATCGTGCGGTTAGGACGACAACCGAGAACAAGGTGAGCATTGGCGAGGGCGAGATCGGCATCAAAAATGCCGACCCGTTGCCCGGCTTTATGAAGAGCGAGCGCGAGATTGACGGAGAGGTTGGTCTTGCCGACCCCGCCTTTTCCGCTCGTTATGGCCGTGGCCTGAGGACGCTTCATGATACGCTACCAACGCTACACGATAAACAAAAAGGTCAGTTCAGCTGTTCAGCTTCGCTGCCGACGAGGCTCGAATGAATGACGCTTTCGAGCATGTCCGAATCAGGCTCCATCAACCCTTTCACAAGATGAGAGGTTGACGCAAGAAAGGCAACGCCTGGTCCGCGTAAGCTCAAAAGGCTGAAGGTTGAAAGCGGGAGCGGGGCTTCATCGAGTTTCGTCAAAGCCAGCGCGTCAAGATTAGGATAGCGAGAGAGCATCCGATCAACCGCATCGGTTGATAGATTGGCGGCAATCGCGCCCACACTATACATTTCTGGCAACTCGTCGCGGTGACGCTCAAGAATGTCGAGCAACACACCATTTTCATGCGGCTGACTCGGCATGTCGATGAAGAGCGAGAGGCGCTGACCAGAATTGGTTGTCAGCTTGGCGAGTTCAGACGGATGTTCGACATCGATCACAGGCACATCGAGAATTTTGCCATAAGCGCGCAATTGCTCGGCGGCACCAAAGCGATTGGCGTCAGCATTCACAAAAGTTAGGCGCTCATCAGGCGATTCAATGCGCGCCTTGGCAGCCAATTGGGCGAGCAATGTTGTCTTGCCCGAGCCGCTCGGTCCCAAAGTCAGGACAACGCGGGGGCCGCCGGTCAGTTTCGGGGGCGATTTATGGAGCATGCGATCAGCGAGGAATTTTGCAAAGCGGCGATCCGGATCAATCGATGCCAAGGCGCCTGATTGCGCGAGAAACACTGAAATCAAAGCGGGTGAAGCGCCTGCGGATTTCAAACCGCTCATCATGACCTCTTGGCCAAGCATAGCGCGAATTTCTTTGACCGATTGTTCAATCGCTTCAAGTCGGCGATCATCGAGCGGTGCAGTAATAACGGGCTTTTCTTCGTTGACGGGCTTTGCCTCAACTTGTGGTTCCTCGACCTTTTGCGCCGCTACTTTGCCGGCAGGTGCCGGGCGGAATTGGAAGCCGGAGGGACGAAGGAGTTCTTCAGCGCGTCCGCTTTCAAGAAGAATGTCGGCAAATTTCTGCGAAGCGCTTTTTGAGGCGCTTGGCTTTTTGAGAACATCCGTTGTGCGTTCGGCGATGATGTCAGATTGCTGCTTCTTCTGCGCCTTCTTTAAGCGTGTCAAAGTCGGCTCTTCGTCATCGATATCAAATTTTGCCGCACCTTTTTGAGGGTGACCTGCAACGATCTCAATGCCGCCGGGCACTTTGCGCGTTGAAAGAATGACGGCGTCTTCGCCAAAGTCCCGCATGATACGGGCCATAGCTTCGCGACTATCTTCTGCTACGATTTTGGTACGTTGCATCATAATTTAGTCTCCTCAGGACGCGCCGCCGATTACGGCAACTACATTGATACGTTTCGTTTCGGGAAGTTCCTTGAATGACAGAACGAGACCATCGGCTGCGGCCTGTCTGACAAGGGTTGCAAGTTCGCGGCGCAAAATCGGCGTCGTAACAACGACGAGTGTTTTTCCAGTTTTCGCCAAGAGATTCGATTGTTCTTCAAAAGCTTCCATCAATTTGCGGGCAAGACCGGGTTCAATTGCATTGCCCAAAGCACCATTTTGCTTTGCGTTTTGGATCATCAATTGCTCAAGACCTGTATCGAGTGTGACGATCGGTAATTCTTCTTTCGGCGATGAAATGCGTTGGATCAGAATTGGGCCGAGGGAAATACGCGCGGCTTCAATAAGATCATCCGTTTCGCGGCCTTTTGCACTCGAAACAGCCTCAAGAATCCGCTTCATGTCAGCAATCGGAATCTGCTCTGCCACAAGCGCTTTCAACACTTGGGTGAGCTGCGGCAAGGACACGATTTTTGGAACGACACCCTGAACAAGGTTAGGCGCTGTTTTTGCAAAATGATCGATAATGTCCTGCACATCATCTTGACCAAGAAGATCTGAGCCGCGTTGCATCAAGAGTTGATGAAGATGGGTTGCAATGACGGTTCCGGCATCGACCACTGTATAGTCAGCGGCAAGCGCACGAGGCTTGTCGGCCGGATCGATCCAGACAGCGTCAAGGCCGAATGTCGGATCTTTCACTTTTTGACCTGGCAGAACGACATTCGAATTCGCGCCCTGAATGGCGAGAAGCTTGCCGTTGATGACTTGATCTTCGGCCGCAATAACACCGGCAATCGTGATGCGATAGGCCGACGGCATCAAAGAGAGATTATCGCGTATGCGCACTTGCGGAACAATAAATCCGAGATCGCGCGAGACTTGCTTACGAATACCTGTAATGCGTGAAACGAGTGCGCCGCGCGTCGCATCTTCTATGAGCGGAATAAGTCCATAACCGACTTCAATGAGCAGCGGTGTAGTATTGGCTACATCACTAATTGTAACTTCATTTTTATCTTCGTCATTAGCGCTGCTTTCAAGGCCGAGAGCAGGCTTTGCAGCTTCGAGAGCAAGCGCTTCTGCTTCTTTCTTGTCACGCTTATTAGCGAAATGAGCGATCGCGGCGGCACCCGCTGCGGCTGTGAGGAAGAGAAGATTGGGCATTCCGGGCAAAATACCGATCAAGGCAAGAATACCGGCAACGGGATACCAAGCGCGACGTGAACCAATTTGACGCGCGAGGGTTTTTGACAAATCGGACTCACCCGATTCGCGTGTCACGATCACGGCGGTGGCGATCGATAAGAGAAGCGACGGGATCTGGGCAACGAGGCCGTCACCGATGGTCAGCGTCACGTAAGTTGATGCTGCTTCGCTGGCGGGCAGTCCATGCTGAACCATGCCGATGATCAGGCCGCCAATGATATTGACCGCAAGAATCATAACGCCGGCAATGGCGTCGCCTTTTACGAATTTCGTCGCACCGTCCATCGAACCATAGAAATCGGACTCGCGGGCAACGTCTTCGCGACGTTTGCGTGCGACATCGGGAGTGATGATTCCGGCATTGAGATCGGCGTCGATTGCCATTTGTTTGCCGGGCATGGCGTCAAGCGTGAAGCGCGCGGCGACTTCTGAAACGCGGCCGGTACCCTTCACGATCACGACGAGATTGATCACCATCAAGATGATGAAGACGAGAATACCGACAACGAAATTGCCGCCGATGACAAATTCACCAAATGATTCAATGACATGGCCGGCTGCCGTCGTGCCTTCATGACCGTGGACAAGGACCACACGGGCCGAGGCAACGTTGAGCGCCAGACGCAAGATTGTGGCGAAGAGCAGAATGGTCGGGAAGGCCGAGAAATCGAGCGGTCGATACATATTCACGCTCACCATCAAGATCGACAGCGAGATGACAATATTTAGCGTGAAGAAGACATCGAGCAGGAAAGGCGGAATCGGCACGACCATCATGACGATGAAGGCGACCAACGCGACGGGCAGCATGAGGGACTGCGCCCAGCGCCCCACGTTCCCCTGTTGGTTTATCGACAGTGCGTCGCTCACTTCACTACCCGCCTTGTGTCGGAATCCCGACGAAATGGTTCAAATCAACCGCTTTGGCCCTGTTTGCGGAGGGTTTGGCGGTGGTTCGGGTAGGTAAAAGCAAAGGGTATGCCAGCGAGAAAATTTTGTTGGTTTAACCCGCTCGGCACGGAATTTGCTGAAAGGGTTCTGACCGATTTCTCGATGCGCGGGTTGCGCTATCTGCGTGACCCCGAGCCTGCAAAGGATATACCGCCGTGAAACTTTCCCATTTTGGGCTTTTTGCCACCCTCGCTCTTTCCGGGGCTTTCCTTTCAGGCTGCGCCACGGCGACCGATAAGACCAAGATGGCTGCAGCGGCCCCGGCATCTGCGACGTCCCCGACAGCGGCTCCTGTCGACACCGGTGCTATTCGGGGTATTGGCTACGCAGCGATTTCTATCCAACCCGGCCGGACGCGGGTGCAGAAGCAATTGATGGCGATCCGGGCGTCACGGCTCATGGCCATGCGCGAACTTGCCGAAAAGATTTATGGTCTTGATGTGAATTCCTATGCCTCGCTTTCAGAAGGCGTGATGCAGGCAGATACGTTGCGTGGCACGGTTGCTGGCATTGTCCGCAGTGCACGCACCGTCTCGATCGGTCCGATCAAGAGCGACATCTACGAAACCATCCTTGAAATTGATGCGTCGGACGCTGCCGCCATGACGGCGCAAGGCGCTCCGAAATATCACTAAGAGTGTCACAATGAAGTCCTTCCGTTTCATTCTGGCCGCAACACTTCTCGCGCTCTTTGGTGTTGATCACGCGATAGCAGGCACGCGGCTTGTGCATGCGGTGGGTCGCGCTGCGATTGCCAATGGCGATGTTGCCGGTGCGCGTAAATCAGCTCTTGCTGAAGCACTTTACGATGCGGCGGGACAAGTTCGTATGTCGGTCCGCGGATCAACCATGGTGTCGGATGCGGGCACGTTGCGCGAAGAAAGTGGAATCGTCGTTTCTGGTCAGCTTAAGGGCTATCAAGTCCTTGACGAACACCGTGAGGGCGATCATTTCGTTGTTACGATTGACGCGCTCGCCGATACAGATGAAGGCGAATGTGCTTCATCCAAAAAATCGGATGTTGCCATTGGCGCAATCGATGTGCGCGTTGCACCAGGATTGAGCGGCAAGGTCGAACGTCAAGGCCGTGAAGGTGTTGAGCGTCTCTTTACAGTGCTGAATGAAGAGCCGGCCTTGCGCGCGGTTGATGATCGTCGCTTTAATCCTGTGACGCATTCGTCAAGTGCCGTGAAGCAGAATCTTGCTTATCTCGCAGTTGTCGAGAATTATCGCCCAACACCCGGGGTGTTGCGCCTTGATGGAACAGTCAAGCTTGAACGCGCGCGACTCGGCAATGATTTCATTGAAGAAACAGCCATTGAAGTCACAGCTGATTTGCAAGTTGTCGATACAATGACCGGCGCGGTGCGCGAGCGTATTGTTGAAAGCGCAATGGTTCCGCTTGATACGCATCTATGGGGAACAGATATTCCGCTTCCTGCAAATGTAACAGGCAGTTTTGATGATCTTTGGCGTCAAGTCGCGTCTCGAGTTGCTGATCATGTCGGATGCGATACGGTACGCGCGGTCGTGACGTCTGTCTCGGGAAACAAAGCCACGATATCTGCCGGCGCCGCTAATGGCGTGAAGCCAGGTGACTACTTCCTTGTGGAGCTTCCGTCCGAGACAAAAAATTCATGGCAGATTATTCGGGTTGAATCCTCAGGCGCTAACCAATCCGTTGCGCGTTTGATGAAACCGAAGCCAGCAATTCATGCCAATTCCGTCGCGGTATTATTGCAATGAATTCTCGCTACATCAAAGCATCTCTTGGCGTTGTTCTCGTGAGTTTGATCGCGATGACTGCGCACGCCGATGACGCGATGTGGGGTGCCGATGATATTCGCACCGTTGTGCAGGATTATTTCGTGGCAAGCGGACGTGCCCTTCCACCCGATGCGCAGATTGGTCCGTTGGATGATCGCTTGAAGGTTGCCGCCTGTGCGACATCACCCCTCGTTCAGCCACGAAGTGCATATAGCTCAAGTCTCGTTGTTACTTGCAAAGCACCAGTGTCATGGAATTTTACAGTTCGTATTGAGGGCATTGAAGCACCACCCACGGTAACAGTTCCGCGTGCGGTCAGTGCAGGTGGCCCGGTTAAACAATGGAATGTTATTGTGCCGCGCGTTGCCCTCGCTGCGGGAACTATTCTTACAAGTGATATGCTTGAAGAGCGGGTCACGAATCAACCTCCAGGCGGCGCATTAATGAAAGGCGTTTCCGAAGCCGTTGGTTTACGCCTTGTCTCGGCATTGCAACCGGGCAATGTGCTAACGACACGCAATGTTGCGCGTGCGCCTACGGTGATGAAGGGTGAAACAATTACCCTGATTGCGGAAGGTGAGGGCTTTTCAATTTCTGCGACGGCGCGAGCCGAGGAAGATGGATTCGAGGGCGACCTCATTTCCGTCCGCAATGTGAAAAGTGGCGTGGCTTTATCGGGTCGGGTGGCGCAAAGCGGCACCGTGATCATTCGCTGAATTGGGATTTGTACCGTGGACCATATGACCGAAATTGGCTTTCTCGACGCGGTAGGGCGCACGGCAGAGATTCTCGCCGCGATTGAGCGTTCAATCATGGACGAGAACCGACAGGCCATAGAACGCTTGACGCTTGATCTTCATGCTGAGCTCTCAGGCTTTGCTGGCCGGGTTCCGGGTTCACCCGAAGACCACGCCGCTGTTTTGCGCATTCGTGAAACAACGCTTAAACTCGAGAAATTGCTTGCCGATCGCATGGCTTCCAAGGATAGTGTTCCCGTTCGGCGGAAGCCGAAGCATCGTCCGGGACTTGTAACCTATCAATCCTGACCCGATATCCTTGAGTGCGTGTGTTGTATTTTTGGCGTGAATGATTTCCATGATGGCGTCTGACTGGTTTACGTTCGTTATTGTTGTTCTTGTGTTCGGTGCGGGTCCGTCGTTAGCGGCCCTTATCTTTTTTGAGCTTCGTCATCGTAAGGCGCAAAGCGCCTTTGAGGCGCGATTGGAAAAATTATCCGATCAGATGGGGGCACTTGACTCGAATACAGTTCGTTCGAGCATCACGCTTGAGAGCTCTTTTACGGATTCAATTCGTAAAGTTCAGGCTGAAATCAAATCGCTTGAAATCGTCTTCCGCGGAGCTGGGCAAAGCCCGCGTGAAAATCCCGAGTCGGTTGACGCCGCAATTCGGTTAGCGCGCGAGGGTGTGACGAGCGATCTCATCGTTGCTAAAACCGGATTGCCGGTTCATGCGGTTGAGTCCATCATTTCGCTGCACGGAAGACGTTGAGCCGTTTGACCTTATAGCGCTTCAGCGTTTTTTGTTCTTGTCACGATCAAGGCGCAACATGGCGCCCGTTGTCATTTCAAGTTTGGGTCCGTCATCGGGATTTGCGAGCGCTATGCGTGCGCGGGGCAAAAATCCATCTTTCACCGCTGTGTCGCGTAAAAACTTCGGGCCACCCATCGCCAGCGTGATGATGCTACCGATATAGACGACGACAAAAGCGAGTGTGCTTGTTGCAAAGCCGATGCCGTACATAAAGATTGTCGCGGCCATCATTTGCCAGAGACGAAAATAGCCATAAGCGATGATAGGGAAGGGTAGCCAGATTGGCGAAATCCGTTCAGGCAATAAGAGTAATGAATCTTCATGGCGGATTGCCGAATAATACGGCGTCCATGCCTCTTTGATATTGATAGTGATTTCATTCGTAAGCGGATAGGGCTCAAGAGTTACGCCTGTAGCGCCGCCTATTGTGGCCATTTTGAAGATAATCTTATCGCGCAAGACCGTGATCCATTCTTTTTGCGCGCCGATTTCCTCAAGAATACTCGGCATTTCTAAAGCTTCGAGGGGTTCACGTTGACCGATTTTCAACAATATATCGCCCGCTAACAAACCAAGTTTTTCACCTGGTGAAAGCTTTTCGACGTCGGTCACTTTAACCGCTGTGCCGGAATATGTTTCTATGCCCATGATTGATCGGCTCGAACCGAAATCTATTCTTATGGATATTTGATCACGATGTCAGGCTGCGGTGCCGCCTTGCGATTGCGGGCCGCTTTTTGGGCTTCCATTGCGGCGGTGCGCATGGCTTCCGCCTGCTGCTTTTTCACGATTTCCTCAATCTGCTTAGCAAGGTCGACCTTCGGGTTAGACGCTTCCATCGCTTTGATCTGTTCTTTCATCGCATCCGAGACTTGAGCAACAACAAGTTTGTTTGAAGCGACCAGATCTTCGATCATCTTACGGGTTGCAGCGGGGAGATTATTCATGGCTTCCGAATTCTCGGCGATTTTGCCCTGAATAGCTTGTTGATTGGCGATATCACCTTGCATCAGCGCTTTGATCTCTTCCTGCTGAGCCATTAAGGCAGCAAGGCGCTTTTCAGACTCGGTTGCGGCTTTTTCAACGCGCGTTGCCGCTGTCGTGAAGGCATTCACTTCCTCAGCAAAGGCCATCAGAGCATCACGATTGACATTCGTCATTGAGTCAAAGCGGTTCATCGCCTTGTAATAGAAGGCAACTGAAATGCCGAGTGCGATCGAGGCCATGAAAAGAAATAGAACGCCGGTCGAGATGAGGAGCTTGTTGGAGCGCGACGCACCCGTAACAAGTTCGGCCACCTGCTTTTTGATCTTTGCGACGTCGCTGCTGGCATCGGCTGTTGTTTCTGCAGTAGCAAGAGCAAGTTGAATCGCTTCTTCAATTGAAGGTGCTTTAGGTTTTCCAGCATCTTTGCCGCCTTTGGCCTTTTCCTTAGAGGCTTCAGCCGTCTCCGATGACGCTTCTGAGGCGCCGTCGGTTGCGTGCTCTGCAGCATGGGCGTCGGCGGGCGCCTCGCTTTTGGCTTCAGCCTTTGGGGCGGCTTTCTCGGGCTTCTTACTCATAATCGGACATCCTCAAGCGAAAATTCTTTGGTCGGCTGGTCCCCGCGCATGCGGCAGGGCTCTCCCGAATTGACTAGCACATCTCGTGCCGGATGCTGGCGGGACCGCATACCAAAAGCACGACAGCCATAGGGCCAAGCCGGTTGGTGGGTAATGAAGAAATGCGAACACCCGTGACACGAAGCGAGGGCGCTGTTTATCTCATTATCAAGCAACACGGCGACGCTCCATGGCTCGTCCATTCATGTCGAATTGGAGCTCTTTCGGCACCTCGATCTCAGGCTTATCGCCCTCGGCGCCAGCGTGGAACACAAAACTCAGAACGGTAGCGACAGCTTGATAGAGCTCTGAATGAATCTCACCACCAATTTCCGATGTGAAGTAAATCGCACGTGCAAGCATCGGATATTCAAGGACGGGCATCTTTTTCTCGGCAGCCTGTTCACGGATCATTTTAGCGATCGCATCAGAGCCTTTTACGACAACTTTGGGCGCCGTGCCTTTGACAAAATCATAGCGCAGTCCAATGGCAAAATGTTGCGGATTGGTGATGATCACTTGGGCTTGATTGATATTGGCAACTGAACCGCGTTCGGCGGCCTCGCGTTGTAGTTTTCGAATACGTGCTTTGACTTCTGGAGAACCGTCCGTTTCCTTCATTTCGTCTCTGACTTCCTGTTTTGTCATTTTGAGACTTTGGGTATGACGATACCATTGGTATAGGGCATCGATTGCAGCCAGAACGGCAGTCGCGAAAACAAGCACGAGTATGGTAGAGGCCACGAGTTCTCCCGTGCTCGCTAACGCCGCTTCAAAGGGCAAGCGCGCGAGTGCCATCGCATCGGGTAAACGATGGTAGAGATATCCGGTGCCAACTACGCCAATTAGAATTGTTTTTACAACGGACTTAAACAATTCAATGAGTCCGTTAAGCCCAAACATCCGCGAGATGCCGCGGAACAAAGACAATTTTTCGAATTTAAGCCCAATATTTCCGATAATAAAATGAAAGCCACCAAAGGCAATTTGCGCTGTTATCAAGAGAGCCACAAGTGGAACCGAAAAGAAAATCATCGGCAAGGCAATGTCGCCCATGCGCGCGGCGAACATTTCTGGAAGGGGCATATCCCGTTGTAGGGCGTCTGAAAAATCAAGCCCATTGCGGAAGGCATTTAAAAATTCAGTGAAATAATAATGGCCACCAATCGAAATTTGTAAAGCGCCGCCAAGCAGGACGGCAGCCATAAGTAATTCCCGTGACGTGAGAATTTGACCTTCTTCAAGCGCGCGTTCGAGTTTTCGGCCTGTTGGGTCTTCTGTCCGTTCTTGACCTTCGTCGGTTTCGGCCATCAGGCACCCCCGTCGGTGTTAAGAATAAGAGCACGCGCGCGATTGGCGGTTTCATCAAGTATGCCAGCCATGCTTGCGGTAAGACTCGGCAAAGCAACGAGCAATAGAGTCAAGCCTGCCAAAATGGAAATGGCAAACCCAACCGAAAAAAGATTCATTTGTGGCGCAACACGCGTCAGAATGCCAATCACAAGCGTGACGAGAAACAAAGCCACAATGATGGGCAGACATGCGAGCATCCCGGCCGAAAAAATAAGAGCACCAGCCTTCGCTATTCCAATTAAAATATTTGCATTCAAAAACGCTGCCCCTATCGGGAGCACTTGATAGCTTGCGGCCAGCAATTTTAGTAAAAGGTGATGCCCTTCAAGAGTCAAAAATGATAGGAGCATCATGATGCTCAAAAATTGATTGATCACTGGTGATTGCGTTCCCGTTTGGGGATCGACCATGGCGGCGAACCCTAAGCCTGTCGAGGCCGCGATCTGTTCACCAGCAAGTTGTACAGCCGCAAATCCGAGTTGAAATAAAAATCCAATAGCAGCCCCAAGAATAACTTCGCCGGCAAGTGCGAGTGCGCCCTCGGGAGAGATTATGTCTACTTTAGGAGTTGGGACAGCTTGAAGAAGCATCACCGCGATGGTCAATGCCGTTATGATCCGAATTGGAATTGAAACGCTTGATGCTGAAAAGAGGGGTGCCGCCAAAAGCATCGCGGAGATACGAGCGGAGACCAGCATAAACGCAACAAGCGTATCGAGTAGTGTTGCGTTGTCGAGAACGATCATCGGTTTACACGCCCGATCTCTGTAAAGATCGTTTGAAAAAAGCCGCTCATCGTCGAAATCATAAAGGGTCCGGCGAGAACCAAGACTAAGCCGACGATGATAAGTTTGGGCACGAATGCGAGCGTTGCTTCATTAATTGATGTGGCGGCCTGAAAAACTCCAACGATTAGACCGATAATCAAACCGGCGATCAATACAGGTGAGACTGTAAGAACCGTACTTAAGAGCGTTTCATGACCGATCGCGATGAATTGTTCGTAGGGCATGGGATCATTATCCGCGCGTGAAGCTTTCAACCAAGGAATTCAGCGTCAATGACCATCCATCGACAATCACGAACATCAGAAGCTTGAAAGGAAGGGACACAAGCATCGGCGAGAGCATCATCATGCCGAGTGACATCAAGATACTCGACACAACAATGTCGATCACAAGAAAAGGAAGGAAAAGCAAAAAGCCAATGGTGAAGGCCGTACGTAATTCGCTGATCAAAAACGCAGGCACGGCAACAACAAAAGGCACATCGGCTGCCGATTGATAACCTTGATCGCCACGCAATTCGGCAATCATTGAAATATCGGCCTGCCGGGTCTGCTTCAGCATGAAGCCTTTCATAATTGCGGCAGTTCTGATGCCTGCTTCTTCGATTCCGATTTGTCCGTTTGAATAGGGTTGAAACGCGGCATCATTCGCTTCTTTAAATGTCGGCGTCATGATGAAGAGCGTCAGAAAAAGCGCAATGCCAACGAGTACCTGATTGGGTGGCGTTTGTTGCGTGCCCAGCGCCTGACGAAGGATAGAAAGTGTAATGATGATGCGTGTAAAGCTTGTTGTGACGAGGAGCATTGACGGTAAAATCGTCAAAGCCGACATCAAAATCAGCGTTTGCAAAGAGAGTGAAAGAGATTGACCGCCTGAGGGAAGATTTTCGAGTTTTAATACCGGAAGATCAAATAGCGATGGCGGCGCGGCATAAGCGGCGCTTGCCCCCAACACAAGGCTTACAAATCCAACAAGACCAAGAGACAGTTTATGGCGTGTCATAATGCTTCGCCTTGATGAGAAGAAGGTAGAAGTGTGATCGCACCGACGCCCTGACGACCGACCCCGCACAAAGCTTGCTGACCATTGACTTCAACGACAATAAGACGTGAGCCATCGCCGAGATTAGCCATGCCCTTTATGGTGATTGGGCCTTTTATAAAGGCTGTATTGAGCCGATCGCGATACCGCCTTAGCAGCATTGCGGCGGCCACGAGGCCGCCGAGGAGTAGAATTACAGAAACAACGGACGTGATATTCGTCACTAGATGCTCCGTAGTCGCTGTTCGGGCGAGATGATCTCGGTGAACCGAATGCCGAGACTTTCCCCAATAAGGACAATCTCGCCTTTCGCAAGCAGTGTTCCGTTGACGAGAATATCGAGATGTTCGCCGGCTAAACGATCAAGCTCAACAACGGATCCTTCATTTAATTTCAGAAGATCACGAATGATGATGCGTGTGCCGCCCACTTCGACTGTCAGCTTTACTTCGATATTTTCCAGAAGTTTTAGATTCTGGGCTGAAGCCTGCGGAATCTCACCCTGATCCGTCTTTTCATTTTCAACTGATGACATAGAACTGATCCGTTTCTAATCTTATTCGATGATGGAGACGGCCATCTTGCCGTCTTTCTCACCAATACGACCGGTGAAGAGGGGGTGGCCTTCAATATAAATTGGAATATCGTTGAAGGCTTCAATGGCAATCACAGCGCCTGTTTGAAGGCGCAGAAGCTGCGTAAGATTGACAGTCGGTTCGGCAACGCGGGGCGCGATAATGAGCGGAATTTGCAGCACAGCACTCCGTAGACGCGTCGCCCAGTTCTCATCACGATTTTCACCAACCCGTTGCACTTTCGAGCGCAGGAGTGGCGCAATGAGTTTAAGCATCTGGAGCGGATAAACGAGTTCAATTGTTGCAGATTTTGCAAAAGGCAATTGCACGACGAAGGAGCAGATGACGATTTGCTCATTTCCTTCAATGAAGGAAAGGAAGGCCGGATTCATCTCACTCGTCATCACTTCGAAATTGGCTTCATAGACTTCTTTCCAAGCGTCAGAGAGCGTTTTGGTTGTGCCCTCCATGACGATTTGGATGATGCGCTCTTCAGTCGGCGTGAATTCACTCGTGCGTGTTACGCCCGCGTCGCCACGGCCGCCAAAGAACGAGTTTACGAGAATGCTAATCAGCCGTGCAGGGATGGTTGCCAGGATAGAGCCCTTGAGCTCATCTACCCGCAAAGTTGTCAGGCTCAGGAACGGATCAAGCGCGGCGAGATATTCGTCGAACCGCTTTGTTTCCGGTGGCATGGTCTGCACGCGCGGAGCGAAGCGCAGCATCGGCAGAAGAATATTACGGAACTGGCGGCCAAAGCGCTCATTGATGAGGCGCAGGGTATAAAGGTCGCCGAGGAGATTCGCGTCGTCATTGCCGAGCGCGTAAGGTTGGTACTCTTTACCCGGAAGCACGCCCGTTCCAACGTCGAGCGCGCCATCCTCGAGGCCTTCGAGGAGGGCGGCGACTTCTTCGTTACTCAATTTACGCGAACTGGACATGACTCAACTTGAAAACAGAACTGACCGGTTTACTGCATAACCAGAGTGGTAAAGAAAACGTTTTCAATTCCGCCAAAACGCTCCCGTTCGGTCAAAATCATGTTGATTCCTTCACGAATTTTGTCCTGAACCTTCTTTCGGTTCTCAATTCCCACGAGATCGGCCTCGCTCTGATCGGCAAGGATCAAGAGGACTTCCGAGCGGATGGCCAACTCGTGCTTCTTGAGATTTTCGATCACGCTGGCGTCATATTGGGTGCCGATGCCTAACAAAACAGAAATGTTGGCCACAAAGCCTTTGGCAAATTTGGATATCAACATGATGGTGA
>RFXE01000160.1 GCA_009921785.1 Alphaproteobacteria bacterium | reverse complement strand
TAAAGCGCGCACTTACGAGCGTGGATTCCCGAATTTTGTGTTCGATATCTTCACGCAATTCCAGGAACAAGGCGTCGATTACGTGACTGCCCTTCTGCATGGTTATGAAGATGCGCCGGCGGGTTTCACTGTTCCCGATGGCAAATATTACAACCACTATTTCCCGGGCAATGTGATTGCGATGCCGCCTCCGCTTTTGGATGGTCAGGTGACCTATGAAAAAGGCGCCGATGGTAAGCCTCAGGCTCCTGAAACGGTTGTGCAATACGCCAAGGACGTTTCGGCCTTCTTGATGTGGGTTGCAGAACCCCATCTCGAGCAGCGCAAGGAAATTGCGTTCAAAGTGCTGGTGTTCTTGCTCGTCTTCGCCGGTCTACTTTACTTCACGAAGAAGAAGATCTGGTCGAATGTTCAGGGTCACGCCTGAGAGCTTTTGGGTTGATCGATTTGAATTAAGGCCCCGGAAACGGGGCCTTTTTCTTTTTAGGTTATAGCTCTTGCATCGCTGTGCAGTGCGGCGTTGAATGAGGCTCTACAGGGAGCCTTAGAAATGACCAAAGCCATTCTCGGTGTTATCGGCGGTTCCGGTGTTTATGATTTGCCGGGGCTCGAAGATTTGCATGAGCTGGTCCTTACGAGTCCGTGGGGCGAGACATCGGATGTTTTGCGTGCAGGGCGCATCGGTCCAACTGAAATCGTGTTCTTGCCACGTCATGGACGCGGGCACAGGCTCTCTCCGTCCGACATCAATTATCGTGCGAATATCGATGCGATGAAGCGCGCAGGCGTGACCGATATTGTGTCACTCTCCGCATGTGGTTCGTTTCGTGAAGATCTCCCGCCGGGAACATTTGTTCTTGTCGATCAATATGTCGATCGCACGCATAAAAGAGAGTCGAGTTTCTTCGGTAAAGGCTGCGTTGCGCATGTATCAATGGCGCATCCGGTGGGTCCACGTCTTTGCGATCATATCGCGGCGGCCGCTCAAAAAGAGCGGGTGCCGATCACGCGTGGTGGCACGTATGTGACGATGGAAGGACCACAATTCTCAAGCCTTGCTGAAAGTCTCTCCTATAAAGCGGCGGGCTATTCTGTGATCGGCATGACGGCGATGCCGGAAGCGAAACTCGCGCGTGAAGCCGAGATCACTTATGCAACGCTTGCGATGGTTACCGATTTTGATTGCTGGCATCCCGACCACGATGTGGTCGATGTCGCTTCGGTGATCGCGGTCATGCATCGAAATATCGAAAAGGCAAAACTCATTGTCGCGCGGCTGGCGCGCGATTTCCCGCGTGACCGCGAGGATTGTCCGGTTGGTTCTCATAAGGCACTTGAGCATGCCATCATGACCGCGCCCTCGGCGCGCGATCCCCTTGTGCTCGCCAAACTCGATGCGGTGGCGGGCCGTGTTTTGAATAAACGTGGCAGTTGAGATAAGGGTAATGAAAGCGCGGGGCGGCCAAAGGATTATTCAAGAATGAACTCTTCAATCTCCGATATCTTGCGCGATGCGATCCGCACGATCCCCGATTATCCGAAGCCGGGCATTCTGTTCCGCGATATAACGACGCTGCTCGGCAATGCGCGGGCGTTCCGTCGTGCGGTTGATGAGCTCGTGCAGCCTTTTGCGGGCGGCAAAGTTGATCAAGTCGCGGGCATCGAAGCGCGGGGCTTTATTCTTGGCGGCGCGGTGGCGCATCAGCTCTCGGCCGGTTTTGTGCCGATCCGCAAAAAAGGAAAATTACCGCATGACAAAGTATCGATTGCTTATTCGCTCGAATATGGCGTCGATGAAATGGAAGTGCACAAGGATGCCATTCAACCGGGCCAATCAGTCATCTTGATTGATGATCTGATTGCCACGGGTGGCACGGCCGTTGCGGCGGCGAAACTTCTGCAAGGACTCGGCGCGCATGTCGAAGCCGCGTGTTTCGTGATCGATCTTCCGGATCTTGGCGGACGCGCAAAACTCGAAGTGCTTGGTGTGCCCGTGCGCACCCTGATTGCGTTTGAGGGGCATTGAGCGGAAGCACGGCTCTTTAACCCGTCATTGCGAGCGAACGCATTTTCGGTTCTTGCGTTTAGACTTTCAAATCAATTCGCGAAGCGGAAGTGAAGAACATCGCCATCGGCGACGATGTATTCTTTACCTTCAAGACGGAATTTACCGGCTTCTCGTGCACCCGCTTCACCTTTGTTCGCGATGTAATCGGCGTAAGCAATTGTCTCAGCGCGGATATAGCCCTTTTCGAAATCCGTATGGATGACGCCTGCAGCTGCTGGACCTTTGGTGCCTTTTGAAATGGTCCAGGCACGAGCCTCTTTCGGGCCCACTGTGAAATAAGTAACGAGATCCAAAAGCTGATAGCCCGAGCGGATCACGCGATTGAGTCCCGGTTCTTCAAGGCCTACTGCTTCAAGGTAATCTTTTTGATCGGCTGCATCCATCACCGCGATTTCGCTTTCGATCTGCGCTGAAACAACCACAGCTTTGGCGCCCTCGGCTTTTGCGCGCTCAAACACTTTTGCCGAAAATCCATTGCCCTCATGGGCTGCGGATTCTTCGACATTGCACACATAGAGCACCGGCTTCGCGGTCAAAAGATTGAGCATCTGGAAAGTGCGTTCTTCTTCCTGTGAACGCTCGGCGAGACGCGCAGGCTTGCCATCACGCAACAACGTCAGGCACCGCTCCATCACAGTGACTTGTTCTTTCGCTTCTTTGTCACCGGATTTTGCTTTCTTCTCGAGCGGGACGATACGCTTCTCGAGACTGTCTAAATCGGCGAGCATCAATTCAGTTTCGATTGTTTCGATATCGGCGATCGGATCAATGCGGCCCTCAACATGTGTGATATCGCCATTTTCAAAGCAGCGCACGACATGGGCGATGGCATCGACTTCGCGGATATTGGCAAGGAATTGATTTCCTAACCCTTCACCTTTCGAAGCGCCGCGCACGATGCCCGCGATATCAACGAAAGTGATACGCGTCGGAATGATTTCTTTCGAGCCGGCAATCGCGGCGAGGGAGTCGAGGCGCGGATCGGGCACCGCCACATCGCCCACATTTGGTTCAATCGTACAAAACGGATAATTTGCAGCTTGTGCGGCCGCTGTTTGCGTAAGCGCATTGAAAAGAGTTGACTTGCCGACATTAGGCAGTCCGACGATGCCGCATTTGAAACCCATGATGTGCCTACACTCTTTCGATCGGTGATAAATTTTGAATCAAGGTTATAACAGAAAATCAGCTCAAGATTTTTCTGGCTTTGCGTCTTTTACATCTTTCCAGCCTTTGGATTCCATTGCGAGATGGATTTTCGACTGGAAGTTTGAATCTTGGTGTTTGGCAAGAAGATCAGCGTGATCGGCCATAGCATCACAGAGATCATTGACCCATTCACGTTCTTCTTTCGAGAAATCATTGAGCACCCAAGGGTGCACCGCATCTTTATGGCCGGGATGACCGATGCCAATCCGTACGCGGCGATAGGCATTGCCGCAATGCTGCGTGATAGAACGCAAGCCATTATGCCCAGCATTGCCGCCATCGAGTTTTACGCGCACTTTGCCGGGGGCAAGATCAAGCTCGTCATGAAAGACGACGATATCCGCCAATTCGACTTTATAAAACTGAGCCGCTTCTTGCACCGATTGGCCGGAATTATTCATGAAGGTCTCGGGCTTCAAAAGAAGCACTTTCTCGGTACCAATAATGATTTCACTTGTTTCACCTTGAAACCGCCGACGCCATGCTGATGCGCGCGCATGCGACGCTAACGCGTCGATGGCCATGAAGCCCACATTGTGTCGGTTGCCGGCATAGCGGGCGCCGGGATTGCCAAGGCCTACAAAGAGCAGCATCGCCTCATCTCTGCGTTTCAGCCAATGAAATCAGTCTTTAAGAAAAAACGCGCCGCGAGTGACTCGCGACGCGCTGTGAATACATAACCCAAAGAATAATTACTTCTTCGCGGGTTCGGCGGCCTTCTTGGCTGCGTCGCCAGCGGGCGCTGCGGCGGCTGCCGGTGCTGCGGCTGGTTCTTCGTCCTTCTGACCCTTGCCGACGATCGTGACGAGCGTGAAGTCCGTCTTATCGACTGGGGTGCAATTTGCAGGAAGCTGAACTTGCGAGATGTGAATTGATTTGCCGATTTCGACGCCGGTGAGATCAACATTGACGCCAGCCGGAATAGAATCCGGAGGCACCATCATCTCAACCGAATGCAGAACGATATTGACCGCACCGCCACGCTTCACACCCGGAGAAGCCGCTTGGTTGATGACATGGACCGGGACATCGACGCGGATCTTCTGACCCGCAGTGATGCGGAGAAAATCAACATGGAGCGGTTGGTCGCTCACGGGGTCGAGCTGGTAGTCGCGCGGAATGACGCGTGTCTTCTTGCCGTCAACCGACACCTCGAAAATCGTGGTGAGGAAGTGGCCGGCGAAAATCAGCTTCTTCGTGGCGTTGAATTCGAGCGAAATGGCCTGAGGCTCTGCGCCCCCGCCATAAATGACCGCAGGAACGCGGCCGGTACGACGCACTGCACGAGCGGCCCCCTTGCCGCTATTCGCACGGACCGTCGCCTCAATCTGCTTTGCA
>RFXE01000159.1 GCA_009921785.1 Alphaproteobacteria bacterium | reverse complement strand
ATATTGAATCGATCAGCAAGCCGATGACGGAAGAGCTGGAAATCCGGATCAATGCAATCCATCATTGCTTTTGTAATCCCTGTCCGTGAACCGGGTCGCAAAACTGTCATGAATTTGTCTTGGACCACAGTTTATGGATGGACTGGACCGAAAT
This sequence comes from Alphaproteobacteria bacterium, assembly GCA_009921785.1. Lineage (GTDB taxonomy): Bacteria > Pseudomonadota > Alphaproteobacteria > Rhizobiales > Beijerinckiaceae > CAIUPE01. The sequence goes on along the minus strand of RFXE01000159.1, from coordinate 4,463 downwards.
TTTCCGCATGATGTCATGTGGGGGAATGCGGAGGCTGGAACTTTGACCGTTCCAGCAACCGAGTCAGGTTCCGATGGGCGGACCTGATAAAATAACAGAGGGGTATCCTTTATGGTCGATAAGAAAAAATTGAATTCGACGGTCGCGACTCTCGAAGCAGCAGGCTCGTTCACGCGCCGCGTGCTCTTGAAGGGTGCAGTGGCTGCCGGTGCAGCAGCTGCGGTAGGTCCGTGGTATGTTAGCAATGCGCTCTCGTCTTCAGGCGAATTGAGCCTCCTGAACTGGGATGACGAACTTCCCGATCCTGTTATTCCGGAATTCGAAAAAGCCACGGGCATCAAGGTTAAGACAACGCCGTTCTCGCAGAACGAAGAACAGATCAACAAGCTCCAGGCTGCTGGTGGCGACGGCTTCGATCTTTGCCAGCCAACGCATGACCGTGCACCGCAATTCAAGGACCTCGCTGTTCTCCAACCTTTCGATGAAAAGAAGCTCACACTCGACAGCGTTCTTCCGTCGATGGTGAAGATTTCAGAAGGCTTCTGGCGTTGGGATGGCAAGCTGTATCACGTTCCGCACACATGGGGTTCGGAAGCGATTTCATGGCGTACTGACCTCACCAAGATCGAATATAAGACACTCTCTTATGGTTCGCTCTGGAAGGACGAATATAAGGGCAAGGTGCAGGGTCGTCCGCACTCGCTCTTGCTCGGCATCGGTCTCTGGATGGATGCAACCGGTCAGTTGAAGTCAAATCGTATGCTTGATGCCTATAAGGATGAAGCATCGATGAAGGCAATCTATGACAAGCTCCTCGCTTTCGCCGTTGCGCATAAGCCATGGATCAAGCAGTTCTGGGATTCAGCTGACAACACGAAGTCGGGTCTTCTCGAAAACGGTGTCGTCATCGGCCAGACCTGGGATGGTCCTCCGCTCGGTCTCAAGAAGGCAGGCAAGCCTGTCTCCTATATGGCTCCGCAAGAAGGCGCGATCACATGGCTTGACGGTTGGGCTCTCTCGAAGGGCGCGAAGAACATCGACCAGGCTTATGCTTGGTTGAAATATGTTCACTCGAAGGAAGCTTCGGCAAAGGTTGCCGATGGCTCGGGCTATAACCCTGTTGCTAAGGGCGCCGACGAGCTTCTCTCGCCTGCAGCGAAGAAGAACTTCCAAGAAGCGTATCCTGAAGACGCGTTGTCACGTCTCTGGCAGCGTCCGCTTGAGCCGTCATGGTTCGCCGAGCTTCGCACGCAATATGCCGAGAAGTTCAAAGCGGCTTAATTGCGCTTTGTTTGAATCAACAAACCCCGGCGCTTTGCGCCGGGGTTATTTTCCGCCGGTATGTTTTTAATCGGCGCAGTGTAACGAACATAATGGATGTACAATGACGGCCGCTGTTGAGATTGATCACCTCACAGTCCAGTTTGGACTTTTTACGGCGGTGAAAGATGTATCGCTGCAGATTCGCCAGGGCGAGTTTTTCAGCTTTCTCGGACCATCGGGCTGCGGCAAGACAACAATCTTGCGTGCGATTTCGGGATTTCAAGATCCAACGCAGGGTGCGATCCGCATCGGCGGTCAGGATATGAATGGTATTGGTCCAAACCAACGTCCCACCGCATTGATCTTTCAAAATCTTGCTCTGTTCCCTTTGATGACTGTTGCCGAAAATATCGGTTATGGCCTGCGCGTGCGCGGCGTGCCGAAAGCGGAACGTGATCGCAAAGTGGGTGAGTTGTTGAATCTCATTGCGTTGAGTGATCAAGGCAACAAGAAGATTGAAGAATTATCAGGCGGCCAAAAACAACGCGTCGCGATTGCACGCGCTTTGGCCGTTGAACCAAAAGTATTGTTGCTTGATGAGCCGCTTTCCGCACTTGATCTAAAGCTGCGCCAACATATGCGCAATGAGTTGCGTGCAATCCAACGTCGTGTCGGTATTACCTTTATCTATATCACGCATGATCAGGGCGAAGCGTTGACGATGTCTGATCGTATCGCCGTGATGAACCGCGGTAAGATCGAGCAAATCGGCAATGGCCGTGATGTTTATGAACATCCGCAGACATCGTTTGTTGCGTCATTCGTTGGCGAGAATAATGGCTTCTCCGGAACGATCACGAAAGTTTCAGGTGATCAGGCCGAGATTGAAACCTCAGTAGGTCGTCTAACGGGTCTCAATAAAAAATCACTCGCAGTTGGTGCGAAAGCTACATTATTTGTGCGTCCGGAATTGATGCGCTTTGGTGCACAAGGCGAAAACAACTTGGCAGGCAGAGCCGCCGATGCGGCCTATGAAGGTATGACGACACATTTAACGATGAAAGCGCCCGATGGGTCGAGCGTCGTTGCGACTTTGACCGGCGCACCCGCGCGCGAGTTCCCGTCAGAAGGGTCTTCTGTCTCTTTTGCGTTCTCGACAAGCGACGCCATCATTTTGCCCGCGTGAGTGCTTGAACGATGTTAAGCTCCACCGGCCATCCTTTTATCTTCCTGCTCCCGGTTCTGGCCTTCGCCATTTTTTGGGTGATGGCCAAATTCGAACCGAAGCCTGTGGGCGTAACGAAAAAGAGCTTCTTTGAACGTAATGGAACACCGGTCGCGATCTATCTAATCGTTGCAGTCGCGTTCTGGGCCTTGTTCATGATCGTGTTGCCGCAGCTCTTCATGGTCGAAATGTCGTTTCGTCCAAAATTACCGCCGGTCGAGATGGGCGGCCCGAAAGACTTTTATACGTTCCAGAATTATCATTATTTTATTTATGGATCGACAACGAGCAGCGATGCGATCAATTGGCTTCATATAAAGGCCTTCTTTCTGACAATTCTTGCTAGTCTCTTGGTGGCGATATTCAATTTCGTCTTATGCTATCCGCTAGCTTATTACATGGCGCAGGCGGCACGTCCGGCGCGCGTGCGTTTTCTTTTGCTTCTTCTCATCGCACCTTATTGGGTGAATGAAATTCTACGCGCATTTGCGTTTCGTATTATTTTCTCGAGCGGCGGTCTCATTAATAAATTGCTTCTTGGCGCGGGCTTCGTTGATCAGCCGATTGATTTCATCGGCAACGATATCGCACTCTATGCCGGTCTCGGCTACGCCTATATGTTGATGATGATCTTCTCGCTCTATAACGCGATTGAAACGCTTGATCACGCTCAAATCGAAGCCGCGCGTGATCTCGGTGCGCCCTGGTGGCATATTCATTCTTTCATCGTCATTCCTTTCGCGAAGCCCGGCATCGCTTCCGGCTGCACGCTTGTCTTTATGTTAAGTGCTGGTTCGCTTGCCGCGCCGCTTGTTCTTGGTGGGCCGCGCTCCTTGTGGTTTACGCCGATTCTCTATGATCGCTTCTTCCAAGCGTTCAACTGGCCGCAGGGCGCGGCCTATGCCTTCATTCTGTTGCTCGCCTGTGTCAGCTTCGTATTGCTCGTCTTGCGCTTAGGTCGCCTCTCAAAAACCGTGATGAATGTTATGCTGGCCTTTTATATGGCGATCTTCTTCGGGTTCCTGTTTGGCCCGTTGATTGTCATGGGCATCTCGTCTTTCAACACGTCGACTTATCCGCAAGTCTATCCGATCGAAGGTCTAACGCTGACCTGGTTCGACAAACTTCTGAATGATCGCGATATGGTTTACGGGATGAAGAACAGCCTCTGGATCGGCATGTGGGTCGTTCTGCTCTCCGTGCCGCTCGGCCTCGCTGCTGCGATGATGATGAGCCAAATCTATTCGAAGGCACGTTCTTTCTATTATGTGATCGTTGTTTCACCGGTGCTCACACCGGGAGTCATCATTGGTATTTCCACCGTTGTGTTTTGGCGTGATTTAACAACCGCAACGAATTCAAAATTTCTCTATGACGGCGTATTCTTAGCAGTGCTCGGTCAATCGAGTTTCATCTCGGCCTATTGCATGCTGATGTTCATGTCGCGTTTGAATCGTTTTGATCGCGCGCAGGAAGAAGCAGGCCTGGATCTCGGCGCGTCACAAACGCAAGTCTTCTTCCACATCTTGCTGCCGTTCTTGCGGCCAGCAATTTTCTCCTCTGCTGTCTTGGCGTTTCTCTCCTCTTTCGAGAATTACAACACCACGACCTTCGCCATTCTCGCTGATAAGACATTGACGACCGTCCTCGCCGGCCGCGTTCGACAGGGCACAACACCGGCGATCAGCGCGTTGGCTGTTTTGATTATTGCCGTCACAATTGTGGGCGCGATTATTTATGAACTCGTCAAACGGCGCGAAGATCGTGAGCGACAAGCCCGTCTTGATGCCGCCCATGCCGCAGAGCTTCGCGAATTGGAATCAATTGAAAAGGCCACGCTTCACGCGTGATAGAAAAAAGCCCGCTTTTCAGCGGGCTTTTTGTTATTCCGTCTTTCGAAGTATAGCCGTTATTTTTTCTTCGCGCGTGCGGTTGCTAAAACGCAGAGAATTTCAAACAGAATATTTGCGCCGCA
>RFXE01000158.1 GCA_009921785.1 Alphaproteobacteria bacterium | reverse complement strand
CGCTTTTCACCATTCAAGCCCTGCGCCGCGCCCCGCTCGAAGGGCCCGCTCGTTTCGGATTAACAGTGACCGGCAAGACGGGAAATGCTGTTGAACGCAACAGGATCAAGCGCCGTCTCCGCGCTGCGATTGGTGAAGTGGGCCGGGCAACAGCGTCCGATGGTATGGACTATGTGCTGATCGGTCGCCGTGACATTCTTGAGGCCCCTTACACAAACCTTCTCGCGGAATTATCTGCGGGTCTGAACCGCCTTTCATCCGATGCCGGGCGCACAGCCCCGTCTTCCTCACACCCCACACAGAAGAATCGTTGAGCCATGCAGGACAGCAAAAATCTCATCCTCGCCATCGCGCTTTCCATGGCCGTCCTTGTGGGGTGGCAATATTTCTTCGGTCTCCCAATGCTCGAGGGCGCCAAGAAACAAGCCGAGCAGATGGCGCAACAATCGGCGCAGACGACACCAACAACGCCGACGCAAGGCACAGCGACGCCTTCTGCAACCGCACCCTCGACGACCGCGCCCTCAACGCTTCTTTCGCGTGAAGAGGCCCTCGCCGCTTCGCCGCGTGTCATCATCGACACACCAAAACTTAAAGGATCGATCTCGCTTAAAGGTGGCGATCTCGACGATATTGCGTTCAAGTCCTATCGCGAGACCGTCGATCCGCAATCGCCGAATATTGTGTTCTTCTCTCCTGATAAAACACCGAATGCCTATTTCGCGCGCTTCTTCTGGCTCGCAGCGCAGGGCTCAACGATTGAATTGCCGTCGATCACAACCGTCTGGACTTCTGACAGCGATAAATTGACAACTGAAAAGCCCGTGACTCTGTCTTGGGACAATGGTCAGGGCTTCTTATTCAAACGCGTGATTGCGGTTGATGACCTCTATATGTTCTCGATTACCGACAGCGTCGAAGCAACAGGCGCTGCAAGCGCGACGCTTGTTCCCTACAGCGTGATCCGGCGTTTCAATAAGCCCCATGTCGTCGGCACTTATGTTTTGCATGAAGGCTTTGTCGGCGTACTCGGCGACCAAGGTCTTGCCGAACTCACTTATGACAAATCCGACAAAGGTGAAGCACTCGCAGGTGGCGGCAAAGGCGCGCATTATAAAGCGGCTATTGGCGGCTTCACCGGCATTACCGATAAATATTGGGCGGCTGCTTTTATTCCCGATCAATCTCAGACCTATGACGCGACCTATCGCGCCATTGATGGCACCACACATATATATGAAGCGGATATGATGCTTCCTGCCGCGACCGTCGCTCCCGGCGCACCCGCGACATCAACAAAGCGCCTTTTCGTCGGCGCGAAGGAAGTGAAAACGGTTGATGGCTACGCCGCATCGCTGAGCATCAAACGTTTTGATTTGCTCATCGATTGGGGCTGGTTCTACTTCTTCACAAAGCCGCTCTTCCAACTCATGGAATTCTTCTTCCATTGGACTGGCAATTTCGGCATCGCCATTCTGATCGTCACAGTTCTGGTGAAAGCGGCATTCTTCCCGCTTGCGAACAAGAGCTATGCCTCGATGGCGAAGATGAAAGCGGTGCAGCCGCAAATGGCCGCGATCCGCGAGCGTTTTGCCGAGGATAAAGTCAAGCAGCAGCAGGAATTGATGGAGCTCTATAAAAAGGAGAGGATCAATCCGATCGCGGGCTGCTGGCCGATGCTGATCCAGATCCCCGTGTTCTTCTCTCTATATAAAGTGATCTATGTCACCATTGAAATGCGTCATGCGCCCTTCTTTGGATGGATTCAGGATTTGGCTTCGCCCGATCCAACGACGGTATTCAATCTCTTTGGCCTCATTCCATGGACGCCGCCGACCATGCTGATGATTGGCATTTGGCCCTTGATCATGGGCGTGACCATGTGGCTGCAGATGAAAATGAATCCGGCGCCGACTGACCCTGTGCAACAAACCATGTTCGCCTGGATGCCCGTGATTTTCACCTTCATGCTCGGCTCGTTCCCTGCCGGATTGGTGATCTATTGGACATGGAACAATACACTGTCCGTGGCACAGCAATATCTCATCATGAAGCGACATGGCGTGCAGATTGAACTCTGGGGCAATCTGTCAAATTCGTTCAAGGCGCTCACGCGCAAGAAATCCTGATCCAATGAGCGCCGCGGAAGACGAAGCACGCCTCCGCGAAATTGGACGCAAAATTTTTGCGGGCGAGGCCGATTTCAAATGGGCCTCAACCGCGATTGACAATCTCCCGCCGATACAAAATCTCGAGATTGCGTTTGCCGGGCGCTCGAATGTCGGCAAATCCTCGCTTGTAAATGCGCTCACTAATCGCAAAACGCTGGCGCGCACATCGCACACGCCGGGTCGCACACAGCAATTGAATTTCTTCGATATTGGCACCCATTTCACGCTCGTCGATATGCCGGGTTATGGCTATGCGGCTGTCTCCAAACAAAAGGTCGAAGCCTGGACCGATGTAATCATCGATTATCTCAAAGGCCGCGCCAATCTTGTGCGCGTCTATGTTCTAATTGATGGACGGCGGGGCGTGAAAGAAGTTGATCGCGATGTCATGAATTTGCTCGACACGGCCGCCGTCTCCTACGCGCTTGTGCTGACCAAACATGACGAAATAAAAAAGGCTGAAGCCGATAAAATTCTTGCGGCAACGCAATTAGAAATCGCCAAACGGCCGGCTGCCTATCCCGAGATCATTTTCACATCGAGCCATAGCGGTGAAGGCATTCAGGAATTGCGCACCGCCATCGCGCGTCTTCTTGAGGAACGCGGCGGATGATGCGGCGGCTCGAGTCCGCGCTTGCTCTTTGGGCGGCACTGATCGGCATAGGGGGTGTCGCCTCTGCTGCGGCGGCGGCTCATCTTACAAGTGCACCCTCACTCAATGCCGCGAGTTTAATTCTTCTCGCCCACGCACCCGCAATCATTGCATGCCTCGCGGCAGTCCGCGCTGATCTTGTTTTGCCAGCGCTCGGACGGCTTGCCACCCTGCTTCTTGCTTTAGGCGCGACCTTATTCTCGGCCGATATTGCGATGAGAGTCTTTGTCGGTACACCGCTTTTTCCGATGGCCGCCCCCTCCGGCGGTGTCATTTTAATTATAGGCTGGGTAATTATGGGGCTCGGCGCGGCGCTTCGCTTTTTTGCGCGTAGACACCCCCGCGACAATGACAAAACTTTAGGCTAAATCCCTCCTCACGCTTTTATTGACGACAGGGTCCCGAGCATGACTGACGCCACCCCGCACGCCCAAGCCGAACTTCTGATGCGCGCGCTGCCCCATATGCAGCACTATGACGACGCGACGATCGTGGTGAAATATGGCGGCCACGCGATGGGCGACGAGCAGATGGCGCGCGATTTCGCGAAGGACATGATTTTGCTCGAACAAGCGGGCGTCAATCCTGTTGTTGTTCATGGCGGCGGGCCACAGATCGGTGCAATGCTCAACCGGCTTAACATCAAGAGTGAATTTGCGGCGGGCTTACGCGTAACTGACAAAGCAACGATGGATGTTGTCGAGATGGTTCTCGCGGGCCTCATCAACAAACAGATTGTTGGCTTTATTAATAATGAAGGCGGCCGCGCGATTGGCCTCTGCGGCAAAGACGGCAATATGGTCACCGCGCAGAAATTGACGCGCACAATCGTTGATGATGCGACGAAGGAAGAACAAGAAATCGATCTCGGTTTTGTCGGCGAGCCTGCTCATGTCGATAGCCGCGTGCTTGATGCGCTGCTGGGCCGCGAGCTCATTCCGGTTTTAGCGCCCGTTTGCAACGGCAATGACGGACAAACTTACAACGTAAATGCTGATACTTTTGCGGGCGCGATTGCGGGCGCGCTCGGCGCCAAGCGTCTGTTGCTGTTGACCGATGTACCCGGCGTTCTCGACAAAAATAAAAATCTCATTCCCGAACTGACAGTTTCAAGAATCCATGAATTGATTGCTGATGGCACGATCACCGGCGGTATGATTCCGAAAGTTGAGACCTGCATCTATGCGCTCGAACAAGGCGTGGAAGGCGTGGTCATTCTCGATGGCAAAGTGCCTCATGCGGTGCTGCTCGAATTGCTGACCGACCATGGCGCGGGCACGCTGATTACCAAGTGAGCGACTTGCAAGCGCAGATAGATAATGAAAGCCCCGAGGCGATGCGTCGGGCTTTCGCGGATGTAAATGTCTGGATTTTCGATCTCGACAATACGCTTTATCCGCCTGAGTCCGCGCTTTGGCCCCAAGTCGATCAACGCATCACTTTATTTCTTGGCAATATGTTCGGCATAGACGGCATATCCGCGCGCGCCTTGCAGAAATATTATTATCAGAAATATGGCACAACGCTGAAAGGCCTGATGGATCAATATGGCATGAAGCCGGAACCGTTCCTCGATTTCGCGCATGATATTGATGTGTCCAAACTTCCGCCTGACCCTGAACTAGGCCACGCGATCGAAAAACTTCCGGGCCGCAAATTGATTCTTACCAATGGTTCAGAAGCGCATGCGCGTAATGTAGCAGGGCGGCTTGGCATCATCGACAAATTTGAAGCTGTGTTTGATATTGTCGCGGCTGATTTTACGCCAAAGCCCGAAGAGGCGACCTATATCAAATT
>RFXE01000157.1 GCA_009921785.1 Alphaproteobacteria bacterium | reverse complement strand
GAGAAAGAAATCCGATGCGCTTCATCACGCTTTGCTCCGCTTCAATGTGGAGAGCCACCGCCGCGCCTCGCGTTTGACGTTTGACGGTGCCGTGCCGCCGAAACTCGTGCGGCTGCGCACGGATTTTTCGACACCGAGAAATGTAAACACATCAGCCGTAATCTTCGGTTCAACCGTTTGCATTTCAGCGAGTGTTAGTTTCTCAAGGCCGATTTTTTTATCAGCTGCGAGACCCACAATTTTTCCGGTCACATGATGAGCGTTGCGGAAGGGCATTTTCAAACTGCGCACGAGCCAATCAGCAAGATCGGTTGCCGTCGCATAGCCAGAACCCGCTGCTTTATTCATCGCTTTGCGATCGGGCGTCATGTCACGAACCATGCCGCTCATCGCCGCGAGACATAGCGATAGCGATGTCAGCGCATCGAAAGTGCCTTCTTTGTCTTCCTGCATATCTTTCGCATAAGTGAGCGGAAGGCCTTTCATAACAATCAAAAGGGATGTCAGCGCGCCGATGATGCGGCCTGATTTTGCGCGCACGAGTTCAGCCGCATCAGGGTTGCGCTTTTGCGGCATAATCGATGAGCCCGTCGTGAATTTATCAGAGAGCGCAACGAGTCCGAATTGCGGTGTCGTCCAAATCACAATCTCTTCGGCAAAGCGCGAGAGATGCATCGCGCAGATCGAGGCGGCAGAAAGCGCTTCCAGAACAAAATCGCGATCCGATACACTGTCGAGTGAATTTGCTGTGGGCCGATCAAAGCCCAGCGCCTTCGCCGTCATGAAACGATCAATCGGAAATGAAGTCCCCGCAAGCGCTGCAGCACCAAGCGGATTTTCATTCATACGCTTGCGCGCATCTTTCACGCGGCCGCGATCACGTCCGATCATTTCAACATAAGCGAGAAGATGATGGCCGAAGGTCACGGGTTGCGCCGATTGCAGGTGCGTAAAGCCGGGCATCACCGTATCGGCATAATCGAGTGCCTTTTCGGCGAGCGCCTGTTGAAGGTCAGCCATTTGCAGGTCAAGCGCATCAAGCGTATCGCGCACCCAGAGACGCATATCGGTGGCGACTTGATCATTGCGTGAACGCGCGGTGTGAAGCCGTCCCGCGGCCGGGCCAACAATATCGGCCAGCCGCGACTCAATATTCATATGAATATCTTCAAGCGCGCGCGAAAAGGTGAACGTACCGGACTCGATTTCTTGAGCGACTTTATCAAGGCCTTTCGCGATTTCGTCCGCGTCTTTGGCCTCAATGATGCCCTGTTTGCCGAGCATGGCGACATGGGCTTTTGATCCGGCAATATCTTGCCGCCAAAGGGCCTTGTCGAATTCGATCGAGGCGTTGATATCTTCCATGATCGCATCCGGACCGGACTGGAAGCGGCCACCCCACATTTGATTGCTCATCTCATCCGGCCCCGTTAGCGCTTAAGGACTTTCCATGACCGACCCCGCAAGAGTGCCCTTGTCCCGCCGAACGCGCGCGTCGCTCGTGGCGTTGGGGCTCCTCATCGCCGTGTCGGCAATCGGTGTTCTATACGAGAGAGTAGGGGGGCGCGGCAATGCGGCTCAAGGGCTTTGCTCCGACTCTGCGGCACTTTCTACGCGTTTGGCCTCGCTTTATCGCGGTGACATCGCGGCCATGCGCCCGGTTGATCCACCCCGCCCGCTGCCGGATTTCGGTTTCAACAGTTCCTCAGGCGTAAAGACGCTCTCCGATTTCCGGGGGAAGATGATCCTCTTCAATCTCTGGGCGACGTGGTGTGTGCCCTGTCGCGAGGAAATGCCCGCGCTTGATCGCTTGCAGACAAAGGAAGGCAGCGCCAATTTTACCGTTCTCGCGCTCAATATGGACACGCGGAATACAGAGCGGGTGCCACAATGGTTGGATGAGAACGGCATCAAGGCGCTAGAACGCTTTGGGGATCCTGAAGGGAAGGCGTTTCAGGCGCTTCGAAAAGAAGGCCTTGTCACCGGCCTGCCGACAACACTTCTAATCGGCCGCGACGGATGTCTCGTTGGTGCGATGGCGGGCCCGGCGAAGTGGGACAGCGCGGAGGCCTTTGATTTAGTCCGCGCCGCCGTCAAGTGATGCGTAATTCTCTCGCGCTTGATCAAACGTCGTAGATCGAACCCCGATGGCCTAGCTTGATTACGAGAACCAGCATTAGCTCATCTTCAATTTTGCAGATTAGGCGATAATCCCCAACGCGATACCGCCATAGACCTACAAAATCCCCCTGGAGCGAGCGCCCGCAATTGCGGGGATTATCTTGAGATAATACGCGTGTACGCAAATACTCAACGAGACGTATTTGAATGGATGGAGGCAGTTTAAGAAGCGCTTTATCAGCCGCTTTTGTGAATTTAACGGTCCAACCCAAGGCGTTTTTCCACGTCTTCGAGAGATACGGCCTCTCTTCCCGACGCGTGCCACTCTTTCAAAGCTACCTCTGCTTCATACTGATCATCGATATCTTCAAGTGCCGGGAGCATGGCCTTTTCTGCCAATTCGTCTCGACTCAGTCCAAGTTTGGATGCAACCCGATCAAGCTCTTCAATGACTTCTTTACGCAGCGCGACCGCTCCATAGGGCGGGGTCTGTTTAGCGGCTGAGGCGGTCATAGGGCACGCTCCCAAAAACGAGTAGGCTCGCAGGATACACCAAAAATGTATCGCCTGCGAGCCTCATTGAACGAGCTTAAATGGGGGATCAGCCCTTTTGGGGCATGGTGGCCGCAATGCCATTCGCATTCAAATGGGTGACGAGTTCGCCCGACTGGAACATCTCGCGGACAATGTCGCAGCCGCCGATGAATTCGCCCTTGATATAGAGCTGCGGGATTGTCGGCCAATTGGCGTAGTCCTTGATGCCTTGGCGGATATCGGCGTCATCAAGCACATTGATGCCTTTGAAATTCACGCCGATATAATCGAGAATCTGGACGACTTGGCCCGAGAAGCCGCACATGGGGAATTGGTGCGTGCCTTTCATGAAGAGCACGACATCATTGCTGTCGACTTCGGATTTGATGCGATCTTGAACAGTCATTGTCTTCATCCTTGTCTGCCCGCGTTCAAGGCGCGGCGTTTTCAAGCGGTGTGAGTTTAAGCGGTTGGTACGGCTGTCGTCAAAGCGAGGGCGTGCAAGACGCCGCCCATATTGCCCTGAAGCGCGGCATAAACCATCTGGTGCTGCTGCACGCGGGTCTTGCCCCGAAAGGCCTCCGAGACAACGGTTGCGGCATAGTGATCCCCGTCTCCGGCGAGATCCTTGATCTCAATCTTCGCATCCGGAAAAGCGGTCTTGATCATGGTTTCAATATCTTCGGCCTTCATGGCCATGGGCTGATCCTCGTCTTACAATTCCCCCGTCATATAGGACGGGAGCCAATCTTCATGGGCGGTTTTAAGGCGCGCAATTGATATGGGGGTTTCGCCGGGAAGCGTCAATTGATCACCCTCGGTCTTTCCCAGCACCAGCGCAGGAACGCCGGCGCTCGATGCGCGCTTCAGGATAATCGCGGCCATCGCCTGATCTTTGACGGTGATGAGGTAACGGGCCTGATCTTCGCCAAAGAGCGCCGCGGTCGACGGAATGCCCTGAGGCAGTTTGTCGATCTTCGCGCCCATATTTCCGGCGAGCATCATTTCGGCAAGGCCAATCGCAAGACCGCCATCGGAGAGATCGTGGCAGGCCGTGACATGACCGTCTTGAATCAAGGAGGCAACAAAGCCGCCATGTTTCTTCTCGACTTCGAGATCAACCGGCGGGGGTGCGCCTTCTTCACGCCCGGCGATTGTTGCAAGCCATGCGGATGAGCCGAGCCAGCCTTTGGTGTCACCGATGAGCAAGATGAATTCGCCGACGGTTTTGAACGCAAGCGTTACCGTCTTTGCGACATCGTCAACAACACCTACGCCCCCGATCGTTGGTGTTGGCAAAATGCCGCGTCCATTGGTTTCGTTATAGAGCGAGACATTTCCGGACACGACGGGGAAGTCGAGCACTTTGCACGCTTCGCCAAGTCCACGAATGCAATAGACAAGCTGCCCCATATATTCGGGACGCTCGGGATTGCCGAAATTGAGATTGTCAGTAATCGCACGCGGTGTGCCGCCAACGGCAATGATGTTGCGATAGGCTTCAGCAACCGCTTGCTTGCCGCCCTCAAACGGATCGGCTTCGCAATAGCGCGGTGTCACATCCGAGGTGAGCGCAAGGCCACGCGGACCATCACCTACACGCACCACAGCAGCATCGCCACCTGGTGATTGCACCGTGTTACCAAGGATCAGATGATCATATTGTTCCCAGACCCAACGCTTTGATGCGAAGTCCGGAGAGCCCATCAATTTCACCAAGGCATTCGAATTGGAAAGCGGCGCTGAAACGCTTTGTGGATCAATCACAGGACGTTTTGGTGTTTCAACATAGGGCCGATCATAAAGCGGCGCTTGGTCACCAAGTTCTTTGATCGGCAAATCAACCATCACTTCGCCATGCTGCTTGATCACGAAGCGCAGCGTGTCTGTTGTTTTGCCGATGATTGCGAAATCAAGACCCCATTTAATGAAGACCGCTTCGGCTTCTTTTTCCTTGCCGGGTTGCAACACCATGAGCATGCGCTCTTGGCTCTC
>RFXE01000156.1 GCA_009921785.1 Alphaproteobacteria bacterium | reverse complement strand
AAAACGACTTTCTCGAATTTTTCATAAGTTTCGGGATCACGGATGAGACTCAAAAACGGAGCCAGTCCCGTACCCGTTCCCAAAAGATAAAGATGTTTGCCAGGCAGAAGATTATCGAGCAACAACGTGCCGGTCGCCTTTTGCCCGACGATGATTTTATCGCCTGGCACAATATTCAGAAGGCGAGATGTCAGCGGCCCATCAGGAACCTTGATCGAAAAAAATTCGAGCTTGTCGTCATAATTGGGGCTGGCGATTGAATAGGCGCGCAGGAGCGGCTTGCCATCAACCGGAAGGCCAATCATCGAGAATTGGCCATTGCGAAAACGGAAGCCGCGATTGCGCGTTGTCGTGAAACTGAAAAGACGATCCGTCCAATGATGGACGCTCAACACGGTCTCTTCTTGAAATGCGCTCATAACCGCCTGCCCGCTTTAGCCTGTGCCTTCATCGAAGGGGTGCGACATTTTGTCAAACCCGCCGACCCTACTTTATCGCTTAATAATCAAATTTCAACGTAAATTTTATTATATCACATTTATAAAATGTGATATAAATCTTGACCAGTGACGCGACTGATTCCCTCTCAACTGAGGGCTGAATAGGGTCTTTTGCGATGTCCTGACTTGATCTGGGTCAAGTTTTGGCGAGACACGCACCACTCTATGCGAGCTGAAGCGGTTCAACCGCCATTGAGCGGCACCCAGCGTTCGCCATCTTTGTGATAGGAGCGCTTCACAGCCGCCCAAGCGACACGATGAGCGGCCGCTTCCCGCCCCCCACCGAAATGGCGCTTCTGCGGATCGGCATAACGCTCATAAGCGTGATTGAAGGCCTCGCGAAAAATATCTTGAGCATGTGCTGGCAAATGCAAGCGTACGCGATCGGGCAGCTCCCGATTATTGTGATAGGGCATCGCATCCTCCCAATGAATGTAGATCATGATGATCTAATCAGGAGGCGTGAAACTATCCGCGCTAATGCTTATCAGCGTGCAGAACTATCACTTCAAAATCGGACACAGAATAGGCCCACCGAGGCTCAGTTCTAACCGATAAGCGAGATCAAGCGCGCGCGCTTCTTGAAGCCCCGGCACAACAAATTGCATACCAACAGGCAAGCCCTCTGATGTTACGCCCGCAGGCAGGCTGATTGCCGCTAATTCGAAATAATTGGCAAAGCGTGTGAACACAGCTGGACTATCATGTTCTGGGTGTTCACCAAGCACAGGTGCCGGAAACGCCGTAGTCGGAGTCATCAACGCATCGATGCCTTCAAATACTTGTGCGATGACACTTTTGTTTCTGTCACGACTTGCAATATTTTCGATGTAATCGACAGCGCTGACAGACTTACCGCTTAACATGCGCTTGCATACAGCATCGCCCAAACGCGTGGGCTTTTCTTCAGCAAAAACACGATAGTGTCGATAGCCATCCACCGCGAGAAACATGCCGCACGGCGCGGCATAATCAGCGAGACTCTTTGGAAATTGCACTGGCACAAGAGTGGCACCTGCCTCTTTCACACGCTTCAGCGTCTCCTGCCAGATCGACTCCGTATGCGGATGAAGCGTGACACCAAGATCTTCAGGAACACCAATACGCTTACCGTCGAAAGGCTTCGATCCTGCATGATGTGAAGGAAGACTCGTGCCTTCCGCGCGCTCCGCCAGCACATCAAATAAAATCGCTGCATCGCGCACGGTGCGTGTCATCGGACCGATTGTATCAAGCATATCGGATAGCGGTAAAACACCTGTGGTCGGAATTAGACCGGCTGTCGTTTTCAATCCGACCATACCGGAGAAAGAGGACGGCAAACGAATGGATCCCCCGGTATCACTACCGAGTGCCCCCGGCACCATACCCGACGCAACAGACACACCTGATCCGCTTGATGACCCGCCCGGTATACGAACGCGTTTCAAATCCCATGGATTGACGGGAGCACCAACTGTGTCATTCGAGCCCCATCCGCCAAAGGCGTATTCGACCGTCGCAACTTTGCCAATGATGATGGCACCGGCATTTCTTAATCGCTGAACAACGACCGCATCCTGTGTCGGAGGTGCTGCGTCTTTTCGTGTGAGCGAGCCGCCGCCTGTCGGCATACCGGCAACATGGATAATATCTTTGATGGCAATCGGAACGCCGAAGAGCGGACCTTTCGGAGCACCTAGTGCGGCGACCCTATCAATATGCCGTGCGTCCTCAAGGACGCGATCCTTGTTGAGATATACAAATGCCTTTAGCTTTGAATTTGAAGCCAGGGTCAAAGGTAAATCAGACATTTTATCTTCCGATACGGGTCATTCATTCAAGGACCATGTGTTCAACATTAAAACACAGTGGGTCTGAGTAAAGCATAGAGCCCGCGTGTTGCAAAATCACTCTATCCCCGGAACGCGTTCGACTAGATATTCCATCATCTGCCTTGCCAAAGGCGCTCGAAGGGCCTTTCATGCCTCCTCGATTAGGTGTGTTTCGTGTTCAGCCATTATGTGGCGATTAGTGACGGCGGGAGTATATCGCCATGAAGGTTTGGAATTGGCTCTTTGCCCCATGGCTGCTCGCATTGCCGCTCTTGGTGATGTTGACGGAAAGAGCACCCGCAGGGCCGATTGAAGACGGCGACCGCGCTTTTCTCCAAGGCCATATTGAAGCCGCGATTCAACTTTGGACACCTCCGGCAACCCAAGGCAGTGCGGAAGCGCAATATCGTTTATCGCAAGCCTATCTCTCAGGGCGTGGTGTGGCCCGCGATCTCGAGTTGGGATTGAAGTGGCTTAATCTCGCGGCGGAAAGACATTTCCCGCCTGCGCTCATTGATCTCGCCGATCTTAAACTTGATCCGCGCAATGGTATGTATGATCCTGATCAAGCGATTGCCTTGTTACGAGACGCTGCTGGCCAAGGCGTGGTTCAAGCGCAACGACAACTCGGTCAAATTTTTCGCGAAGGGAAAGTCACGTCCCAAGATTTCACCGAGGCATTACATTTCTATCGACTTGCTGCCGCGCGTGGTGATCTTGAATCGCAATATGGTCTCGGTGAACTCTACCGCTATGGCTATGGTGTCGATCAAAACAACAACAAGGCATTGATGTGGATGAGCATTGCGGCAAGTGCCATTACCGGTAACAATCCGCAATTGAAAAAAATTGCGCATCAAGCCGCGATTGCGCGTGACGAGTTATCCCGACTCGTCGGACCAACTGGTCGTGCAGAGGCCGATCAAATGGCCTCTCAATGCTGGCAAAAGAAATTGGCCGCCTGCGATTAATTCTTGAATTCAATAAGCAAGCGCAACACCATCTTTTCGTGGATCAGTGCCTGCCGCATAAGACCCATCGGCGCTGACAAGGACACCCTGCCCGCCACCGAGTGGCATGGTCGGACGCGTTACTGGATGACCACGCTCTGCGAGATCGCGCATAACTGAATCAGGAATTCCGCGTTCGCCTTCAAACATATCGAGACGACGGAAGCCGCGCGGATAATCAAAGGCTTCTTGAATATTCATTTCATAATCGATCAGATTTTGCAGAACATGCGCCTGACCAACAGGCTGATAGGCACCACCCATCACACCATAAGAGAGCCACGGCTTTCCATCTTTAAGCGCCATTGCTGGGATAATCGTATGCAAAGGTCTTTTGCGCGGCTCAACCGTATTCGGATGCCCGGGTTCAACACGGAAACACGCGCCACGATTTTGCAAAGCAATACCTGTCGCGGGATCAACTTTGCCGGTACCAAATGAGAAATAAAGCGAATTGATAAAAGAACACATATTGCCATGACGATCAGCAACTGTGAGGTAGATCGTATCACGCTGATAGGTCGATGCCTTTTCAGACGGCGCGTGACCCGCTTTTTTCATATTGATTTTCGCACGCAGAGTTTCAGCGAATGATTTTGAGAGAAGTTCATCAACTGGCACATGGGCAAAAGCCGGATCAGCAACAAAAGCATCACGTACGGAATAGGCGAGTTGCGTCGCTTCAATTTGTAAATGGAAGCGGTCTGCACTCAGGGGATCCATCGTTTTGGTTTGATACCCTTCAAGAATATTCAACAAGACAAGCGCTGTCAGGCCCTGACCGCTCGGCGGAATTTGATAAAGATCAACGCCACGATAATTCGCTTTAATGGGATCGACATAATGCGTGGCAAAATCTGAAAAATCAGAGAGCGCATGCGTGCCGCCTTGCGCGCGCAAAAAATCGACCAATGATTTTGCAACTGAGCCTTGATAAAATGCGTCTCGCCCTTCCGCGGCGAGAAGACGAAGCGTCTTGGCTAATTCAGGGAATTGGATCTTTTCGCCCGCACGTGGCGCGCGGCCACCTTTTAAAAGTTGCGCGCGGGCGCCTTCATCTTTTTGAAGCTTGCCTTCTTCTTCCGCCCAATCTGCGGCGGCGCGTTCATGAAGAATGAATCCCTTTTCAGCGAGGTCAATTGCGGGCGTGAGAATGTCAGCAAATGATTTTGTGCCATGATCAGCGAGTAAGCGTGACCACGCATCAATTGCGCCCGGTATCGTCACAGCATGAACCGATTCCGTCGCGATTGAATTTAGACCCTGACCCAATAACATTTTGTCGGAAAGGCCAGCGGGCGCCCATCCCGATCCATTCAGTGCATAAAGTTTTTTCTGATCTGCACGCCAATAGAG
>RFXE01000155.1 GCA_009921785.1 Alphaproteobacteria bacterium | reverse complement strand
CGCGAGTTTGTCGCGCACCGCGATCTTCGCGCCGGGTGGGGCGATATCCGCGCGCGAGGCGCTCATCCTCATCAATCTCTTGGAGGAGCCGGAGCGGCTCGCCCGCCACGCCGATATGCTCGATGCCATTCCCTTCGCGCATAAGGATTCAGCCGCGCTCGCCCGGCTGGCGCTGGATACGCTCGCCCGGTCGGAAGCCGAGGATCGCGCGCTCACCGCCGAATTTCTGATGGGCGAGGTGGTACGCAAGGGTTTGGAGCCTGCTTTCCGCCGTGTCGTGGCCGCTTTGCGCCCTGGCGACCGGTTTAACGGGTCAGACTCGAAAAAAATCGACACAGATCTGCTTCTGCACCAAGCAATGACCTTGCATCGCCGCGCGCTCGTCTTACATACGGAACTGCGCGGAGCCGAACGCGCTTTGTCTGAAGATCCGAGTGAGTCGAATTTTGCCCTGCTGGCCGAACTCAAGGCCCAGCTCATGGCGCTCGACGGCACTGAAGCCGAGCCTGAACCCGAGCCGTCACCCGCGCTCGACAGGCCGTCCGGTTTTCGGTAGAAGCACGGTCCCGGCGAGGCCATCGGCTGGCTTTTGGGCGCCAAAGGCGGATTGGGGATAACAGGCAGAACAGGGCGAGGCGCTTTTCCGAGAGGGGAGCGCAAGACGCCCTTTTTGTGCGTTAAGGTACCGGCGGCGCAGGCGCGGCCGGAGTGAGCGGAGCAGGACGATCCATGGCGACAAAGACGGCGGATAAAAAGGGCGGCGAAGCGACAGAAGCGCCGCAAACCGACAGCCCCTTGCTCGACCTTTCCGATGCCGCCGTGAAGCGGATGATCAAGCTCGCCAAAAAGCGCGGCTTTGTCACCCATGAAGAATTGAACGAAGTTCTCCCTTCCGAAGAAGTCACCTCCGACCAGATCGAAGATATTTTCGCGATGCTCAATGAAATGGGCATCAATGTTGTCGAGCAGGAAGAGGCCGAAGCCGAAGCCGCCGAAGCGGAAGGCGAAGCAGAAGAGGAAGAAGGCGGCGATCTCGTTGAAGCGACACGCTCCGCGCTGCCTGCTACCACCACCACAAAAGAACCCACTGATCGTACCGACGATCCCGTGCGCATGTATCTGCGCGAAATGGGTTCGGTAGAGCTTTTATCGCGCGAAGGTGAAATCGCGATTGCGAAGCGCATCGAGGCCGGCCGGGAAGCGATGATTGCGGGCCTTTGCGAAAACCCGCTCACCTTCCAAGCGATTATCATTTGGCGCGACGAGTTGAACGAAGGCAAAGTTCTCCTGCGCGACATTATCGATCTCGAAGCGACTTATGCCGGCCCCGAAGGCAAGAACGTTCCGAAAGTTGACGTGCCGTCCGAGATCGAACCCGCAGCGCCCCAAGCTGCCGGTGAAGATGGTGAGGTTCCGCCGCCTGAAGGCGATCTCGATGATGATGATCTCGAAAACAATGTCTCGCTCTCCGCGATGGAAGCGGAACTAAAGCCGAAAGTGCTCGAGACGTTTGATCGCATTGCCGCTGCCTATAAAAAGCTTCGCCGCTTGCAGGAGCAGAATGTCGAGTCGAAACTTCAAAACGAGAAGCTCTCTCCGGCACAAGAGCGTAAATATAAAAAGCTCAAGGAAGAGATTATCGCTGATGTGAAATCGCTGTCTTTGAATCAGCACCGTATCGAGGCGCTGGTCGAGCAGCTCTATGACATCAATAAGCGTTTGATTGGTCTTGAAGGCCGCTTGATGCGCTTGGCTGAAAGCCATCGCGTCGGTCGCGATGATTTCTTGCGCAATTATCAAGGCTCGGAACTCGATCCAAAATGGTTGTTGCGTGTATCAAAGCTTGGCACGCGCGGTTGGAAAGATTTTGTCGCCAAGGAAAAAGATCGCATCCGCGAGAACCGTCAAGAAATTCATATGCTCGCCTCTGAGACGGGGCTCGAAATTCCGGAATTCCGCAAGATCGTGCATATGGTGCAGAAGGGCGAGCGCGAAGCGCGTCAAGCCAAGAAAGAAATGGTCGAGGCGAATTTGCGTCTCGTGATTTCGATTGCCAAGAAATATACCAATCGCGGTTTGCAATTCCTCGATCTCATTCAGGAAGGCAATATCGGCCTCATGAAGGCGGTTGATAAATTCGAATATCGCCGCGGCTATAAATTCTCGACCTATGCCACCTGGTGGATCCGTCAGGCGATCACGCGTTCAATCGCCGACCAAGCGCGCACAATCCGTATTCCGGTGCATATGATCGAAACGATCAACAAGATCGTGCGCACATCGCGCCAGATGTTGCATGAAATCGGTCGCGAGCCGACACCGGAAGAATTGGCTGAAAAGCTGGCGATGCCGCTCGAAAAAGTGCGCAAGGTGTTGAAGATCGCGAAAGAGCCGATCTCACTTGAAACACCCATCGGTGACGAAGAAGATTCACATCTCGGCGATTTCATCGAAGACAAGAATGCGATCTTGCCGATTGATGCGGCGATCCAATCGAACCTGCGAGAAACTACAACGCGGGTGCTGGCCTCGCTCACCCCGCGTGAAGAACGTGTGCTTCGTATGCGTTTCGGCATCGGCATGAACACCGACCATACGCTCGAAGAAGTGGGCCAGCAGTTCAGCGTCACCCGCGAACGTATCCGCCAGATCGAGGCCAAGGCGCTCCGGAAACTAAAACACCCGAGCCGCTCGCGTAAGTTGCGGAGTTTCCTCGATAATTGATCGGGGTTCCTATACTCCCCTTCGGAGCCTTATTGACTTAATATGAGATTGTTCAAATATATTTTGTGCATAGTGGAACTACATCTAATTTTTAGCGTTGACTATTTAATAGTGTTCTCAAGCTCACGCTTAAAAAAATAAGTGAGCCGGGAGGCAATGGGTGGTTTTTGGTGGAGTTTGTCATGGGCGATGCCGCGCGTCTTGTCGCTAGTCATTTGATTTCGCTTGTTGGCGATGCGAGCCGACACGGAATAGACCTTGAAACCATTTCAAAGGAGCTCGCTGTTCATAGCGCCAGTGTTGCTCTGGCCTATCTTCCCCCCTCGGATTTACACGCAATTGTAGATCTGATTGGGATTCAGGCCGCGAAAAGCCATAATGGGCCTCAAAAAGCGGCCCAAATCCTCCGTTTCCCGGAGCGCGCTCTTCGGCCCACCTGAGGCAAGAGCGCGGATAATTTCTAAAGGAACCAGGGACGCCGCCGTTCTACCCGTATGGAGGGCGGCGCAGTTTGGTTGATTTGTTCGGGTAACCGATAATCCCCATTGATCGACAAGGACTTGGGCCGCGCCAATGAAGGGCGGGCATAAACTCTGCCGCCACAATGTTTGCTCTTGATTTGCAACCACCGGTTGGTCCAAATCATGGCAAAAGGGTGACTTAAATACGTTAAGTTTAAGCCCGCGTTTGGTGGTGGTCGGCTATGAGTTCGAGTGAAAGTCCAGCTGTTGGGGCGTCGGGTCGTTTCTTTACGATTACAGACGCCTTTTTTGTTTTGTTTCTTCTCTTCATTTTTGCCGCGGTCATCATCCTTGGCTCTATGAATTATTCGCTCGCCGCGAAAACAGAAACCGCCAAACGCCAGGCCGAAACGCTTCTGACCTGGTTTGGCGAGCAAGGCGGCAAGCGCGATACCGCTGATTATCCTTTGAAAGAATGCGGGCCATCCCAGGCGGAAGAAGGTCAACCTCAGCCTCATTGGGCAGGGTGCCGTGCGGCGATGCTCGCGCAAGCGCCATTCAATTCCATGCAGAATAGCTTCAATGGCGGGCCCCTTATATTCACCGATCAATGTGTGCCGGGTGAAGAAAATCTGCGCGGCGCAATCGTCATCGAAAAAGTTGTGACATTGCCGGAGGGGTCAGCAAACCCGACTGTTACATCACCGCTCGTCGATCATGATCAATTGGCGCGAAAATTAGGAATTCGTATTTCCATCTGTAATCGCGATTCCCAAGCCATTTTCGTCGATGAAACCGAATTCTGAGTACGCGTCATGACCGAACAGAAAATCATCTATCTTAAAGATATCGACGCGCAGACGCTGCTCGAAGACGACAATGCGGTCGCGAATATTCCTCAGGGTTTGCCTTTCCGCAAATTTCTTTATTCGTGGCTTCTCGATCCGAATATCAAGGGTAACTACCAAAAGACGATTGATAATGGGATTGCGTTTTTGATTTTGCTCAATCTTCTCGCGCTTTTGTTCGAGCGCGTGCCACGGATTTATGAGCCCAATCATTTATGGTTTCACTATTTCGACATCTTTTCAGTTATTGTTTTTACCATTGAATATATTGTCCGTTTCTATCTCGCTGTTGAAGATCCGGAGTTTCAGGGAAGTCGCTTCCCGCGCTTGTCCTATGTGAAGAGCCCCTTTGCGCTTATCGATATCATCGCGATTGCGCCGTTCTATCTCCAATCCTTTATTGCGATTGATCTTCGCGTGCTACGACTTCTCCGGTTGTTGCGTATTTTCAAACTGTTCCGTGTCATCATTCCGGCCTATCGCCAATTTGTTGAAGTGAATGCGGATCGGACGTTCCGCCAACGCTTGCATGCGCTTGTCTTTCCGAGCCGCTATGGTGGTGATCTTCAGCAATATTTTGACGTCTTTATCAGCTTCTTCGTTGTCACTTCCGTTCTGATATCGATTTTGGAATCGGTGCAGATCATTGATTACGTGATGAATGTTGAATTTTCGGT
>RFXE01000154.1 GCA_009921785.1 Alphaproteobacteria bacterium | reverse complement strand
GGCTTCCAACGCCTATCTTTAGCATTATGACCATCCGTACCGCCCCGTCAGCTCTTGGACCTTCGACTGCGACCGCCGCAAAGGCCGGGCGCGGCTGCGTCTATAGCGAAGTGAAATCACGCTTGCAGGGTGCAGGATTGCGCCCCACACGCCAACGGATGGGTCTCGGCTGGCTGCTTTTTGCCAAAGGTGACCGGCATTTAACCGCCGAAGGCCTTTATGAAGAGGCTTTGAAGGCGCAAGTGCCCGTATCGCTCGCGACCGTCTACAACACGCTCCACCAATTCACGGAAGCGGGGCTTATTCGCGAAATCGCGGTCGAAGGGGCCAAAACCCATTTCGATACGAAGGCCACCAACCACCACCATTTCTATATCGAGGGCGAAAATCGGCTCATCGATATTGAGGGGAGCGATATTGCGGTTGAAGCTCTCCCGGACATCCCCGAAGGCATGGAAATCGCCCGAGTCGATGTCGTTGTTCGCTTGCGCCGCAAAGCTTGAGCTGACCCGTCAGTCGAATTTATCGTCCGGATAAACGCCCCAAAGCTGGCCTTGCGGCACGTAACCTTCAAATTTCAGGCCCTCGGCCCCTTCGCCGACAATCCGGCACCATTTGAGATCACAAGACCGGACGACGCCCAAAACATTCGGCATCAGCGCGGCCGTCATCGGCGCCGCATCATCGGGTTTAGAGCGCAAAGCAACCGGCTTGTCCTTCCCCCAGGGCGCGACAAGGGCGGTGCGGCGGCCTGAAAGCAGGCTGTGGAGCACCCAGCCCTCAGCCCCTTCAGAGTCGCGGACGCGTCGCCAGGTCTCAAATTCGGCAATGATTTCAACAGGTAGGCCGGCTTTTTCGTAAATCCATTTGGTCCGGTGCTCTTTGCTCGGCCCTTCGCGGAGATTAACGCGATCCGATTTGAGGCTCGCAAAGCGGGGTAAGGGCAAATTCGTTGCCGTCCCGACTGCCGTCTCCGCAGCGAATACAGGCGTGATCAAGCCGAACCCAACAAGGATCAGCACCATTGCGATCATCGACCTCGCCCTGATCATAAGTCCTGTCACAGACTGGCCCTTTGTCGCCCGTTGTTTTTCGCGGTTGGCATCGCTAGAGAAAGCAGAAGACCACAGTCACACGCGCCAACGTTTCACCCTTTTTGTGTGTGAGGCGCGGCGGGTTAAGACTTGGTAAAGAATTCGGCCACGCGCAAGACCAAGGCGCAAGCGAAGAGGGAACCTGTTCATGCCCCAGAATAAACCGCTTGTTGTCGTCACGCGCCGTCTTCCCGATACAATCGAAACGCGCATGCGCGAATTGTTCAAGGCCGCGCTCAATATCAATGATCACGCGATGAGCCGGGATGAACTCATCGAAGCCGTCAAAACAGCCGATGTTTTGGTGCCCACAGTCACCGACGAGATTGATGCGGACATTATCGGCGCTGCGGGACCGCAACTGAAACTGATCGCCAATTTCGGTAATGGCGTTGATCACATTGATCTCAATGCGGCACGCGAACGCGGCATCACCGTCACAAACACGCCCGGCGTTTTAACTGATGACACGGCCGATATGACAATGGCGCTTATTCTCGCCGTGTCGCGCCGCATCGCAGAAGGTGCACGCGTGATTCCCGAAGGCAATTTCCAAGGCTGGTCGCCGACATGGATGCTCGGCCATCGCATTACCGGCAAACGTTTAGGCATTGTCGGCATGGGCCGCATCGGCCAGGCGCTGGCGCGCCGCGCGAAAGCCTTCGGCCTGCAAGTGCATTATCACAATCGCAAACCAGTAGCGCCCGCTATCGAACAAGAGCTTGAAGCAACTTATTGGGATTCACTCGACCAGATGCTCGCACGCATGGATATTGTGTCCGTGAATTGCCCGCATACACCGGCGACCTATCATCTTTTGTCGGGTCGTCGTCTGAAATTATTGAAACGCGATGCCATTCTTGTGAACACGGCACGTGGCGAAATTATTGATGAAACAGCCCTGATCAAAATGCTTGAGGGCGGTGAACTTGCTGGCGCGGGTCTTGATGTATTCGAACATGAACCGGCCATCTCGCCGCGCATGTTGAAGCTCGCCAAACAACACAAAATCGTCGTGTTGCCTCACATGGGTTCAGCCACTGTCGAAGGCCGCATTGAAATGGGCGAGAAGGTGATCATCAATATTCGCACCTTCATGGATGGTCATCGCCCACCCGATCGTGTGATCGCGTCTTTGGTGTGATTTATTAGGGCTTAGGCACTAGATTGTTTTTTCTACTGCCTAGCGCCTAAGGCCTCACTCATAACCCTTCAAACAATGCCGTCGAGAGATAACGTTCTGCAAAGCTCGGAATGATAATCACGATATTCTTGCCCTTGGACTCAGGCCGTGCGGCAATTTCCAATGCGGCGGCAACTGAGGCGCCTGAAGAAATGCCGGTCGGAATCCCTTCAATGCGTGCGAGCAACCGTGCCGTATCAAACGCGGTTTGATTGCCGATGCGCACCACTTCATCGATAATCGAGCGATCGAGAATATCAGGAACAAAACCCGCGCCGATGCCTTGAATCTTATGCGGGCCCGGATTGCCGCCGGAGAGGACGGGAGAATCTTCCGGCTCGACTGCAACCACTTTCACATTAGGATTACGTGCTTTCAACACCTGTCCCACACCCGTGATCGTACCACCGGTGCCAACGCCTGAAATGAAGATATCAACTTTGCCTTCGGTATCATTCCAGATTTCTTCAGCCGTTGTGCGGCGATGAATATCCGGATTGGCCGCGTTTTTAAATTGCTGCGGAATGACTGACCCTGGAATCGACGCTTTCAATTCTTCTGCCTTTGCAATCGCGCCTTTCATGCCGAGCGGTGCAGGAGTCAATTCAAGTTCAGCGCCGAGAAGCGCCAACATTTTGCGACGCTCGATCGACATTGATTCCGGCATCACGAGAATGAGACGATAACCGCGCGCGGCCGCAACGAAAGCGAGTGCGATGCCCGTGTTACCAGAAGTTGGTTCGATCAAAGTCGCGCCCGGCTTGATCGCGCCTGATTGTTCGAGCGCGTCAATCATATTGACGCCGATACGATCTTTCACGCTCGCAATCGGATTAAAAAATTCGAGCTTGGCGAGGAGATGAGCATGGACGCCCTTGTCTTTGGCAATCCGATCCAGCCGCACAATCGGCGTGTCGCCAATCGTATCTGTGATCGATTGATAAATACGGCCACGGCCGGGCTTATGTGTGGATGCAGACATGGGACAAGCCTCCTCAACGCGAATGATGAGCAGAGGCTAATCTAATCTACATAGATTGTCGATAATTAATTTAATCTACAGATTTAAATTGAGAAATCAGCTGACTCGGCTCCTGAAGTCAGGCCTGATTTATTCGCCGCGTCGCAAAGCTGCTCGACAGTGATCCCATCAAGATGGGCAAGAAACGCGTTACTCGCGATTTTTACTTCCGGTTCGATCACAAGATCGACCAGTTTCGAGTGGGGTTCAGGCACCGATTGATCATCCTCGGCGGAGACCATTGCAGCGCGCACAATCTGCGTTCGCTGGCGAGTTCATAGCCCCCACGCGGGCCGCGCACGCCTTTGAGAATACCCGCGCGCACCAAAGCCTGCAGCAGCGTTTCGAGATGGCGTGGCGGCAAGCGATGCCGATCAGCGAGCGCTTTCGCGGGAACGGGATCAGGTCGCGCGTGAAGTGCGACGTCTACAACAGCGGCAATGGCCAACATGCTGCGGCGGGAGAGCAAATTCATGTTACACGTCCTTCCCTCAAGCCTCGGGCTCGAGAGAGACGCTGATTAAACGCCTGTCGAGCCGTAACCACCCGCGCCGCGCCCTGTCTCTGCGAGACTTGTGCGCTCTTCTAGAACCGCTTGTGCCACGGGCGCGACAACAAGCTGGGCAATCCGCATTCCGCGCGTCACGGTGAAAGGCTCATCGCCATGATTGACGAGAAGCACCGACACTTCGCCGCGATAATCCGCGTCAATCGTGCCGGGTGAATTCAACACCGTCACACCATGTTTCAAAGCGAGCCCGGACCGGGGTCTGACCTGCGCCTCAAAACCCGCCGGAATCTCAATACACAATCCTGTTTGGATTAAGGCACGTTTCCCAGCAGAAATTGTGAATACAGGAGTTTCTGGGATCGCCGCAAGCAAATCCATGCCGGCGGCCCCTGCGGTTTCATAACGCGGCAGAGGCAGGCCCTCCGCGTGAGGAAGGCGCAAAACACCAATAACAGGGATCATTTCGTGCTCTTTTTAGGCAAAATTGTCGAAAAATGCGCGATCAACCGGGCGGCGACCTCGGTTTTCGGCAAGGTCGGCCAGGTCTCCACGCCCTGTTTCGAGACGAGATGGACGGAATTATTATCCCCACCCATCACGTCTTTTCCTGCCCCGACATCATTGGCGACGATCACATCGCAGGTTTTTGAGGCGAGTTTGCCCTTCGCATAGGTCAAAACATCATGGGTTTCCGCCGCAAACCCAACAACCAGCGAGGGCCGACCTTTTTTCAATCCGGCAATTGTGGCCAGAATATCGGGATTGGGCTCCAACATCAGAGTCGGCGGGGGCGCGCCCTTTTGTTTCTTGATCTTGTCTTTGGCCTCAGTTTTTACACGCCAGTCGGCAACGGCCGCGCAAAAAATCGCAAGATCAGCGGGCAAGGCTTTTTGAACCGCAG
>RFXE01000153.1 GCA_009921785.1 Alphaproteobacteria bacterium | reverse complement strand
GATCATGCGGAGCGCAAAGAGGAAGAGGCGATTATGGACCTCTATCTCGAAGCGTTGGGAATGCAGGCCTGACCGGCCGCAACCGCTTTCGCCGAACAAACGGCGGTATTTTTCGTCGAGAAATAACCATCGCTCGGGGCCGGATCATCCGCCATCGAGAAGCGCGTTGTCGACGAGCTCGCAGGCATACGCGCGGCGTTGACAGCTTCTGTTGATAGCGTCTTGCTCGCAGGCAATGCGGCCGTTGTTGCCGGCTTGGGGTCAGCGGACTTTTGTGCACCGAGCTTTGCTGTTTCAGACGGCGCCGCTGTTTTACTGCGCGGTGCAGGAGCTACGGGCGCGGCCGTGTCATTCATCGGCGCATAGGCCAACGCGATTGTCGGTGCAGGCTTTGCGCGCGCGTCCGTCATGAGTGGCGGAAGGTCGCTTTTCTGTGGCTTCGATCCAATGCTTGCCGTTGTTGCGGGACCTTCGTCGGCGGTAAGCGCAGCAACGCGCGCCGTTGTTTTTTCGCGGATCGGCGGCAGCGGCACTGAGGCCGCTACAACACCCCGTAGAGGAATGAGCGCGGGAAGGGGACGCGCGGCACCATTGGCGAGGGGCTGTGCGCCGGACTGCCATACGAGCTGAGGCGTTGAAGAATTAAGCGCCAGCAGGGGTTGACTACCCGGCCGCGCCTGAGGGAGCGGCGCGTTAGGCGCGGCTTTCGCCATTTTGAACGACGAAAGCGGCGGCAGTGCCGCCATCGGCAATGGCTTGGCCTGCGTGGGTTTGCGGGTGATGGCGGCTTCCGGCGTATCGGGCGTTTCTTCATCCGACGAAGGCGTTGCCTTAGCAACGGCGACGCGTGACACCGGCTTTTGGGCTATGACTTCGCTCTCATCATCCTCTGTATTGCCGCCACCAAATAAAACGGCCCAAAGGCTTTTCGGCTTTGAGGTAACAGAGACATCACCGGCATCGGCGAGTGACGTACCCAGCACTGTGCCGCCATTCGCAAGAATTTCTTGCTCCGCTTCCGCATAACGCTCAAGCGGGTGTCCATCGGAAGGAATGTGAACTGTTTTTCCATCAGGAAAGAGACGCGCCAATTCATCATGCGACATGCGTGGCCAATGGCGCACGCTACCGGCATCAAGATGAACAAAAGGCGTGTAAGCATTGGGATAATAGCCGACTCCGCCGCGCTGCATGCGCAGGCCGACTTCGCGAACATCAGAGGTATTCGCATCAGTCAAATAGAAGTCCATCGCTTTGCCCAGCATGTGTTGGGAATTTTTTGCAACCGCTTTGGATTGACGACGCAACATCGCGTTTGTTTCAGGCGAACGATAGGCGGATACGACATTGATCGGCTCGGTTGAACCAACACTGCGTTGGGCTTCCCACACAATGTCAAAGAGACGCGGATCCATGCTTGTCGGTTCATCACGACGCCAGTCGCGTAACAGCCAATTGAGCTTTTCAAGCGCATCGCGGTCGAAGCTACCATTACGCTTATATTCAATCGTCAGGCTCTCGCCTGTATGCGTGTGATAGATCGATATTGTGCGCGATTCACCATTGGCAATGGCATTGCCGCCTGATTCGACAGACGAGACGAGGGCCGTGAGAGCCAAAACCGATATAGCAGTGAACCGCGTCGGCATGGCGCCGCGAATTCCGGAAATACACTTCGAAAGGAACATGAAAACGCGTCGGCCTCAGGCTCGATGGCCAGAGCGATCCGGCCAAATCAGTTAAAAACAAGGTCAACAACTTCTTTCCGAAAAAGATTAATTGCCGGTAAACCGCCCTCCTGCCGCCGCACATTGTCTTGCTACCGCCTCGGCTTTGGTTAGAGTGCGCGCGCGTTGACCGCCCTGATTTGGACTCTCTTATTGTGAAGCTTCTTCTCGTTGTTGCCTGTGCCCTGATCGACGCCGACAAGCGCGTGCTGATTGCCAAAAGACCCGAGGGCAAGGGCATGGCGGGTCTTTGGGAGTTTCCCGGCGGCAAGGTTGAGGCGGGAGAGCGCCCGGAAGAGACGCTGATCCGTGAGCTTTATGAAGAACTCGGCATCACGGTGAAAGAACCCTGTCTCGCGCCGCTGACCTTCGCGAGTTTCCCCTATCCCGATTTTCATTTGTTGATGCCGCTCTATCTGTGCCGCCGCTGGGAAGGCCTCGTCGAGGCGCGCGAACATGCGGATCTTAAATGGGTGAAGCCGGGTAAATTGCGCGATTACCCGATGCCGCCCGCGGATGAGCCTTTGATCCCCGCGCTCATCGATCTTCTCGGGGCGTGATGATGACCACACCCGATCGACGTCTTTATGTCATTCAACTCTTCACCTGTTCGCTCATGTGGTCGAGCGGCTTTATCTTCATGAAGCTTCTTGCGGGCAGTGTTGATCCTTTTGCCATCGCATCAACACGCGCAGGAATTGCCGCTGCTATTCTAAGCCTTTGGTTTGCGCTGCGTGGTCATTCACCTTTGCCTTCACGTCGCGAGCTTGTGCCGTGGCTGATGCTCGGCACGTTGAATGGATGGTTACCAAATGTTCTAACCGCCTTTGCTTTGGAACATGCTGCCGCCGGACCAAGCGCGATGATCCAAGCCTCGGGTCCGTTGATGGTTGCGGTGTTGTCGCATATCGCCTTTGCGGATGAGCGGCTCACGCTGCGTCGCCTCTTTGGTGTATTGATTGGTTTGGTCGGCATCACGCTTTTGATTGGCCCTGCTGCATTCGCTGCCGATGGCGCAACGCTGTTTGGATCATTGGCGATGGTGATCGTGTCGCTCTGCTACGCGCTTGGAAATGTCTACGCGAAATTTATTCCGCATGTAGAGCCTGCGCGCATGGCTCTGGGACAACAAGTTGTCTCAGCCTTGGTTGCAACGCTCTTGGCTTTGGGGCTTGGGGGTGTCAGCGTTTATGGGCCTATTGTTGACTCATGGCCCGCCGCCTTCGCGTTGAGTATTTTTTCAACGGCAATGCCGATCACAATTTTCATGTATCTCATCCGTCAACAAGGGCCAACCAAAGCAGCGATGATTGGTTATCTTATGCCTGTATTCGCAGTGCTGCTTTCGGTTATCTTCCTTGGCGAAACAATTGGATTGCGTGAGATCGCGGGTGGCATGATTGTGCTGTTTGGTGTGGCGATTGTGTCAACAGCACCGCGAGTGGGTATTTCTCACTCCGGCGTGCGTCCATAAAGCGCTTGCGCAAGAAACAAACCACCATGGCGCAAGCCACCGCCATCAATGCCGTGACCAATGCCGAAAGAGAGATGCCACTGACAGGCAATCTCGGCTTCACCCAGCGCATTGGCTGACATGAAAAGCGCATCAAGCGGGATGACTTCATCGCGGTCGCCATGCACCAGCAAGATATTCGGTTTGCCGGTAGCCTCTTGAAGATGTTCTGGACCCACAAGCACACCGGAATAGCCGAGGATCGCGGCGGGTGAAAGTGAACGACGAAGGCCCGTATGCAGTGCCATCATCGTGCCTTGGCTAAAGCCAACTAAAGCGAGACGATCCGGTGTAAGGTTATGCTTCCGAAGTTCTTCATCGAGAAAAGCGTCGAGCACTGGCCGCGCACCCACAACGCCACGCCACCGCTCAGAGGGATCGCGCATGGTGAGCGGAAACCATTGTCGTCCCATCGGCGACATGCCGCACGGCTCTGGCGCATGAGGCGAAACAAAGGCCGCATGCGGCAACCAATTTTGCCATTGCTGGCCGAGATCAATGAGATCATTGCCATCGGCCCCATAGCCGTGAAGAAACACCACTAATGCGTCGGCCTTGCCGGATTTTGGAGCAAGGCGTGGTCCGTCAATTTTTGTCATGTGCGCTTACGATTGTCTGTTCTGGAGTTAGTCGCCGGCAGGCGCTGCCTCACGCCCCGCCTTCATGACCCTGTAATAGCCCCAAAGCAGCTTTGCGGCGACCCCCCGATAGGGCCGCCAACGCCGCGCCAGTTTTTCAAGTTTGGCCGCATCCGGTCGTGCGCGCATGCGAAACCCGACTCGTGCCGCCTCCTGCAGCGCAAGATCGCCCGCTGGAAACGCATCCGAATGTCCCAAACAAAAAAGAAGATAGATATCCGCCGTCCAAGGCCCGATGCCTTTGACGGCGGTAAGCGCTTCCACGGCTTCTTCGGCTTCAAGCCGATGCAAGGTGTCGAGGGGCAGGGTGCCGGTAACCACCGCATCGGCCGTGGCGCGCAAGGTACGGATTTTGGGCGCAGACAGGCCTAATGCTTTCAACCGCACATCGTCGCTTTCAAGAATATGCGCGGGGGCGAGAGCGGGGAATTCTGCGGTGATACGCGCCCAGATGGATGCGGCGCTCGCGGTTGAAACCTGTTGTGACACGATGATGCCCGCAAGCCCTGGAAAACCGGGCGCGCGTTTTCTCAAGGGCGGGCGACCACTTAATGCCAAAAGCGGCTTGAGTTTCGGATCAAGCTCCAACAACGCGTGCAAGCCAAAATCAAGCGCATCGTCATGGTCGATGAGAAGTGGTTGCATGGATTCCGATTTTAAGCGATGCGAAGGAAGGGTATGGGGTTTAGGACAATGGTCCGATGAGCAAATTGATTTTGATATGACACTCTCAACTGTGCAACCTGTTTATCGCTTTGCGCCTTCACCGAATGGATATCTCCATCTTGGACACGCTTATTCGGCTCTGTTGAATTTCGAGAGAGCGCAAAAGACGGACGGTCGCTTTCTCTTGCGTATTGAAGATATTGATAGGGGCCGCTCGCGACCTGAG
>RFXE01000152.1 GCA_009921785.1 Alphaproteobacteria bacterium | reverse complement strand
GGCAGCGCTCTGGTCTTGCCACCCCAAAGCACGTTCGGCGTGTTGCTCCGGTTTGTTGCTGCTTGATCGACGCTTTCCGTTGCGCGCGCGCCATTGTATACCGCGCGCATGAGCACAAATGTTTCGACTGATTCAGGGACTACCGCCGAGCGTGGTCTCACCCATGTCACCTTCGGCCAATCGCGTCCCTTCGTTCTGATAGCGGGACCATGCGCCATGGAAAGCCGCGCCCACGCGCTTGAAATGGCGTCGGCGTTGAAAGAGTTAACCAACAAGCTCGGTATTCCCTTCGTCTTCAAAACATCCTTCGACAAAGCCAACCGCACCTCGGCCTCAGGCCCGCGCGGGATCGGTTTAAGCCAAGCCATGGACGTCTTTGCCGAGATCAAGTCGAGCCTCGGCCTTCCGGTGTTGACTGATATTCACGAGAGAGATCAGTGTAAGATCGTCGCAGAAACCGTTGATATTCTTCAGATTCCTGCCTTTCTCTGTCGCCAGACGGACCTGTTGATTGCGGCGGCAGAAACAGGCCGTGTGATCAATGTGAAAAAGGGTCAGTTCCTTGCGCCGTGGGACATGAAAAATGTCGTCGCGAAGATTACGGGCGCGGGAAACCAACGCGTATTGGTGACAGATCGCGGCACCTCATTCGGTTATAATACGCTTGTGTCCGATATGCGCGGGTTGCCGATTATGGCGCGGGATACAGGCAAACCCATCGTGTTCGATGCGACCCATTCGGTACAGCAACCGGGGGGTCAGGGCGGCTCGTCGGGGGGGCAGCGTGAATTTGTTCCCGTCCTCGCGCGCGCGGCCGTATCAATTGGCGTCGCTTCCGTCTTTATCGAGAGCCATGAAGACCCATCTAAAGCACTCTCCGATGGGCCGAATATGGTTCCGTTGGCCAAGATGGAAGCATTGCTTTCTGATTTAAAAGCCTTCGATACGTTAGCCAAAGCGCGGCCGGTTGAAATATGACCAGAGCGCCCTTTTTGGTGCATTGCAATATTCGACGAAAGGCGTAAGAGGGGGCGGAAATCGCCCCTTTTATTTTGACTGAAACGGAGCCCGCTCGTGACCGAGATTATCGATATTCATGCCCGTCAAATCCTTGATAGTCGTGGCAATCCCACTGTCGAGGTCGATGTGACGCTGGAAGACGGCTCGATGGGCCGTGCGGCGGTTCCATCTGGTGCGTCGACGGGCGCTCATGAAGCGGTTGAATTGCGCGATGGCGATAAGAAGACTTATCTCGGCAAGGGCGTCTTGAAGGCGGTTGAAGCCGTTAATGGCGAGATCTCCGATGCGCTCATCGGCCTCGAAGGTGAAGATCAAATCGCCGTTGACGAGGCCATGATCGCGCTTGATGGAACACCGAACAAAGCACGCCTCGGCGCCAATGCTATCCTCGGCGTATCCTTGGCCGTGGCGAAAGCGGCAGCCGATGCGAGCACCTTGCCGCTTTATCGTTATGTTGGCGGCACATCCGCGCGCGTGTTGCCCGTTCCGATGATGAATATCGTCAATGGCGGGGCGCATGCTGACAACCCGATCGACTTCCAAGAATTCATGATTATGCCGGTCGGTGCGCCGAGCTTTTCTGAAGGTCTGCGCATGGGCGCGGAAATCTTCCACACGCTGAAAGGCGCGCTTAAGAAGGCCGGCCATAACACCAATGTTGGTGATGAAGGTGGGTTCGCGCCGAATTTGCCGTCTGCCGAAGCGGCGCTCGATTTCTGCATGAAGGCGATTGAGACCGCGGGTTATAAGCCGGGCAAAGACATCTATCTTGCCATGGATTGTGCGGCGACAGAATTCTTTAAGAATGGCGCCTATCACTATGAAGGCGAAGGGAAAATTCGCTCCATAGCAGAGCAGGCGGACTATCTCGCCAAGCTTGTCGACGCCTATCCAATTGTCTCGATTGAAGATGGTCTATCGGAAGATGATTGGGAAGGCTGGAAGCTTGTCACCGATAAGATTGGCACCAAATGCCAGCTCGTTGGCGATGACCTTTTCGTGACCAATGTTACGCGCCTGTCGCAGGGTATTTCCAAGGGGGTCGCCAATTCGATCCTCGTGAAGGTGAACCAGATCGGCTCACTAACTGAGACCATCGCTGCCGTCGATATGGCCCATCGCGCCGGGTATACTTCGGTTATGTCTCATCGTTCCGGTGAGACTGAGGATTCAACCATCGCCGATCTCGCGGTGGCATTGAACTGCGGGCAGATCAAAACCGGCTCGCTTGCCCGCTCAGACAGATTGGCAAAATACAATCAGCTTCTCCGCATTGAGGAAGATTTGGGCCTTATGGCGCGCTACGCCGGACGGGACGCTATTAAGGCGCTTCGTTAAGCCCACTTTTTGAGGTCAGGCTAATGCCGATTGAAAAGGCCCCAGTTTGGGGCCTTTTTCTTCATTATTTCAATGTTGTAACGTTTAATTAACCGCACCGAGGCAAAAGATGAGCCTATGGTCGTTAAACGCAGATTCCGCGGCATTTTTTTGCCTCTTGTTCTCTATGTCGCTTCAGGCGCTGCGGCCTTCTTTTTTGTCAATGAAGCGCGCACCGGCAGTCGCGGTATCGATACGCGTAACGCGCTCCTTGCTGAAATTTCTCGTCTCTCAGGTGATCGTGATCGGCTTCAATCTGAGCGCATCAGTATTGAGCATCGTAACGCCATGTTGTCATCCGCGTCGTTAGATCCGGATCTCTTGGAAGAGCGCGCGCGGCTCATTCTCAACCGTGGTCGCCCCACCGATGTGGTCATCGCGCTCACGCCGTGAAATTCTACTGTAGGTCACATAAATCGGTGAACCTATATGTGGTTCATCGTTTTAAATTATTGATATATAATGTTTTTATAAATTTACCATGAGCGTATCTTGCGCTTATTGAGGCTCGTCAAAAGCCGTGTCTTCGGTTAATCTGTCTTTAAAGGCTGATAACGGGAGACGGAACAATGGCAACGGCGGCTCGTAAAGCGGCACCGAAAGCGGCTGCAAAACCAGCATTGCGTAAAAATGCCCTTCCACGCGAATTTTCAAAAGACGAAGACCTCAAAGCCTATCGGGAAATGCTGCTGATCCGGCGTTTCGAGGAAAAGGCGGGTCAAATGTATGGCATGGGCCTCATTGGCGGCTTCTGCCATCTTTATATCGGACAGGAAGCGGTCGTTGTTGGTGTCGAGATGGCGCAGAAAGATGGGGATCAGGTTATCACCTCTTATCGTGACCACGGGCACATGATCGCTTGCGGCATGGATCCTAAAGGCGTGATGGCCGAACTCACGGGGCGGCGCGGTGGCCTTTCCAAAGGGAAGGGCGGCTCGATGCATATGTTCAGCGTCGAAAAGCAATTCTATGGCGGCCACGGCATTGTCGGCGCGCAAGTACCACTCGGAACCGGTCTCGCTTTTGCCAATCGCTACAAGAAAAATGGCCAGGTCTCAGTCGTCTATTTTGGTGATGGCGCAGCCAATCAAGGCCAGGTCTATGAAAGCTTCAATATGGCGGAGTTGTGGAAGCTCCCCGTCGTCTATGTGATCGAAAATAATCGCTACGCGATGGGTACTTCTGTTTCGCGTGCGTCCGCTCAAACGGATTTTTCGAAACGCGGCATTTCATTTAACATTCCGGGCGAACAAGTGGACGGTATGGATGTACGCGCCGTGCGTGATGCCGCAGAGCGCGCCATCCAATGGTGCCGCGATGGGAAGGGCCCTTACATTCTCGAAATGCAAACCTATCGCTATCGCGGTCATTCAATGTCTGATCCGGCGAAGTATCGCTCGAAAGACGAAGTGCAGAAAATGCGCGAAGAGCATGATCCGATTGAACAAGTTCGTGCACGTCTCTTAAAGCAATGGAAATTGGCGGAAGATGATCTGAAATCAATCGACGGCGATGTGCGTGTGATTGTGAATGATGCGGCGGAATTCGCGACACATGATCCGGAGCCGGATCCGTCAGAGCTCTATACCGATATTTTGAAATAATCCCAAAATTCTCTTTCGAAGGCTTCTCACCATGCCGGTAGATATTTTGATGCCCGCCCTTTCACCCACAATGGAAAAGGGCAATCTCGCCAAATGGCTTAAAAAAGAAGGCGATAAGGTTAAGTCCGGCGATATCATTGCCGAAATTGAAACCGACAAAGCGACGATGGAAGTCGAAGCGGTTGATGAAGGCGTGCTCGCTAAAATTCTCGTTGCTGCAGGCACGCAAGATGTGGCGGTGAACACACGCATTGCCATTATTGTCGCTGAAGGTGAGACGGTTGGCGATACGAGCGCTCCTATTTCGGCGCCTGCAGCGGCAACACCAACTCCTACATCGGCGCCAGCAGTTCATCATGCGCCCGTTTCTGATGCCCATGCCTATGACGCGACGAATGAAATTCCAGCGGGTACGGAATTTGTTACGCAAACCATGCGCGAAGCCCTGCGTGATGCAATGGCCGAAGAAATGCGTCGCGATGGCGATGTCTATGTGATGGGTGAAGAAGTGGCCGAATATCAAGGCGCTTACAAAATCACCCAAGGTCTTCTGCAAGAATTTGGCGATGATCGCGTTGTTGATACACCGATCACCGAACATGGCTTTGCGGGCCTCGCTGTTGGTTCTGCATTTGCCGGTTTGAAGCCCATCGTTGAATTCATGACCTTTAACTTTGCGATGCAAGCGATCGATCACATCATAAATTCGGCTGCGAAGACACTCTATATGTCGGGTGGCCAAATGGGATGCTCGATTGTGTTCCGTGGACCGAATGGCGCGGCGGCGCGCGTCGCAGCG